>JARFRL010000186.1 GCA_029287275.1 Pontiella desulfatans | reverse complement strand
ATCTTGGGAGCGGGTTTGCTCTCCGGGCTAAAGAGATCCACGACGGTCAGACCCTTTTTACGAAGCGCCTCTAGCGCCTCCAAGCGGGTTCCCGCTTCAAGCGAAGAGCGAACCTCCTGACCTTCGTTGGTTTTGGCGATGTAACTAAAAAATGGCATAACCCAGTCCTATTTAATCCACCATGCAAACGGAGATGGCTTCGCTGATGGTGGTTTCTCCCGTGCGCACGCGTCCGAATCCATTCTCGGCGAGGGTTTCCATCCCGCCTTCGGTGGCCGCTCTGCGCAACTTCAGATCATCCGCGTCCGCGTGGATCATCTCTCGGATCGTCGGCGTGACCTCCAAAAACTCGAAGATGGCGCGCCGACCTTTCATGCCCGTGTTTTTGCAATGATTGCACCCTTCTCCATGATGATAGGTCATCCCCTCCGCGTCGGCTGAAATGGATTTCGCCCACTCCAGCTCCCCCTCATCCGGGAGATACGTCGTTTTGCAATTGGGACAGATGGTTTTCACGAGACGTTGCGCGATGACCAACCGCATGGTTGAAGCGGTCAAATACGAGGGGATGCCAATGTCGCGCATGCGACTAAACGACGACGTCGCGTCGTTCGTGTGCAACGTGCTCAACACGATATGTCCCGTCAGCGAGGCGCGCATGGCGATTTCGGCGGTCTCCGCGTCGCGAATCTCCCCGATCATCACGGCGTCCGGGTCTTGACGGAGGATGTGCCGCAAGCACTCCGCGAAATTCAATCCGATCTTGGGTCGCACCGGCATCTGGTTGATGCCGTCGATCAAATATTCCACCGGATCCTCGACGGTCTGCACGTTGCGCGTCGGGCTTTTCAAAATCTGCAAGGCGCTGTAGAGCGTCGTGGTTTTACCGCTTCCGGTCGGTCCCGTCAGCAAAACGATGCCGTTGGGCATTCCAAGAATTTCCTTAAAACGGCTCAGGCTCCGTCCCTCGAATCCGATGTCGCCTAGATCCAGCAACAAGCTCTGTTTGTCGAGAATACGCATCACGACTTTTTCGCCGAACACCAGCGGCATGGACGAAACGCGCACGTCCACCACGCGGCCGGTGAATTTAAACTTGAAACGACCATCCAACGGCAACCGGCGCTCCGCGATGTCCATCTCCGACAAAATCTTGATGCGCGTGACGATGGCCTGATAAAGCGATTTGGGCGGCGGCGTCACCGTGCGTAGCGTGCCGTCGACGCGCAGTCGAACCGAGCAGCTGTTTTCGCCGGGTTCGAAGTGAATGTCCGAAGCGCCGTCGCGCACCGCTTCCATGAGCAGCAGGTTGACGTATCGCACCACCGGCGCGTCGTTGGCGTGAACCAGCAGTTGATCCACGTCGCCGATGTTCGCCTCGAACTCCGCGGCCTCGGCCGTCATGGCTTCGACGTCGGCGATGTCCTGCAGGCCGGCCTCCACGTAGGCCTCTTCCTTGTAGCACTTGTCGATGATCGTGTTGATGCGCTCTTCGGTGCTGACCGCCTTGTGGATTTCGAACGAGGTGAGCGACCGAACGGTGTCCACCGCGTCCATGTCCAAGGGATTCTTCATCACGAGCGTGATGGCGACGCCCTCCTCTTTCACCAGCGGAAACAGGCAGAAACGCCGAGCGACGGACTGCGGAATCATGTCGTACTCGTCGCGCTTGAGATGGAACTCCTCGTCCAGCTCCAGGAACGGAATGTTGAGGAGTTCCGAAAAGGTGCGAGCGATGTCCTCGGAAGACGCGAGATTCTCCTCGATCAGGATGTCGGTCAGAACGCGGCCGCTTTCTTCCTGGACGGCCAGCGCCTTTTCCAGTTCGGAAGAACCCACGCGGCCGCTTCTGATCATCATTTCACTGAGTTGGTCGGTAATCATTCCGTGCAATACTCGTAACTTCGCTCTCACGTTTTCCATACAGCCGCGAACGGCTCCGTTATTCAGCCGCCGGGGCGTTGGTGCTTCCGCCATCCATGCTTTCAACCAAGGCCAGAATCTCTTCGTTGTCATTGCTCATGGTCTCGCTGGCCGCGCTTTTTGGCGCCGCGGGTTCAACCCCTTCCAGCTCCATCATTTCGGCGTTTTCCTCGGCGGCTTGCTTGAGCACCTCGAAATCGAGCTTGTCCTGACGAACTTTCTCGTGGGCGGCGGATTCGGCGGCATGCTGATCGTTATCCACGATGGTCGCCTTGATGAAGATAACCAAATCGATCTTTTCTTTGCGCAGGGTTTCATTCCGGAACAAACGGCCGAGGAACGGAATATCGCCCAATAAGGGAATCTTCTCGATGAGTTCGGAATCGCGCTCGGTCTGCAGGCCGCCAATGGCCGCGACATTGCCGCTTCTGATCGTCACTTGGGTTTCCGCTTCGCGAATCCGAATGATCGGATACGGCGTACCGGACGCCTGATCGCCACCGGAGAACACCACGCCGCTCTGGAAGCCTTCGATTTCGCTGACGGCGGGGTGCACGATCATATTGATTTGGTTGTTCGCGCAAACCTGCGGGATGACGTTGAGCTGAATGCCGATGTTTTCATAATAGTCCAAACGAGTGGAGGTGGTGGACCCGATGCCCCCTCCCGAATTGTTGTTGGACTCGATAATCGGATACTTCTGACCGACGAGCAACGCGGCTTCCTGGTTGTTCATGGTCAACAGGCGCGGTGCGGACAACACGTTCGCGTCGTCGTCCTGCGCGATCAGGTTGAACAGCATGTCGAAACCAGATCCGCCGAGCTCGGTGGAGGAAAGACGGATGCCACTCTCCTGCGACAGGGCACCGGCGGCGCCCATCTGCAGCGGATCCGGGAATCCGGTGGTCGCGTTCAGAATTTTATTGAGCGCGCTGATTTCTACCGGCTGAAGCGAGGCCGAGGAGCCGAGGTCGGCGATGTTTTCCATGCCGCCGATGTAATCAAGGCCGATCTTGGACCCGTTGTCGGTGTTGATTTCCAGAAACTTCGCTTCAATTAACACCTGCTTGGGCATCTCATCCATCACTTCGATAATGTTCTCGATCTTGGTGATCGCGGAAGGGA
>JARFRL010000142.1 GCA_029287275.1 Pontiella desulfatans | reverse complement strand
TGCGAGAGACTCAAGTGGGTTTTCACCATGCACATGCCCATTTTCGCGGCTTCGGGGTCGTTCTGGAAAAGAGTGATCTTGCGCTCGGCCTCGTCCGACCATTCCACGCCGTCCGCGCCATAGATTTCCGTCGCGATTTTTTCGACGCGGTCCTTCAACGGAAGATCGAGATCGTAGAGATGCTCGAACTGGTTTTCCTCCTCGCACGCGGCGACCACCGCTTCGGCCAGTTCGATCGCGCCGTCGCCCCCCTTGAGCCAATGCTCGGAGACCGCGCAGCGGGCGCCGTGGTCCTCCGCGATCTTTTTCACGAGCGCGTGCTCCGCGGCGGTGTCGGTGTGGAATCCGTTGACGCATACGACCGGATTCGCGCCGCTCCTTTTCACGATATCGATGTGGGCGAGCAGGTTCGCGCAACCCTTTTCGAGCAGGTCGAGGTGTTCTTCGACGTACGCGGGGTCGAGCGGCTTGCCGGGTTTCACCTCGGGACCGCCGCCGTGCATCTTCAGCGCGCGGACCGTCGCGACGATCACGACCGCGTCGGGCTTCAGCCCGGAGTAGCGGCATTTCAGGTTCCAGAACTTCTCGTAGCCGATGTCCGCCGCGAAGCCGCTTTCCGTGACGAGATAGTCGCCCATGCGAACGCCGAGCAGGTCGGCGATCACCGAGTTCTGTCCGATCGCGATGTTGGCGAAGGGGCCGGCGTGAACCAGCACCGGGTTGCCTTCGATGGTCTGCACGAGGTTGGGGTTGATCGCCTCGATCATCAGCGCGGTCATGGCGCCATCGACCTCCAGATCCGCGGTGGTGACTTCCGCGCCGGAGCGGCTGTAGGCCACCACGATTCTACCCATGCGTTCGCGCAGATCCTTCAGGCTGCTCGCGATCGCGAGGATCGCCATGATCTCGCTCGAAACGGTGATCTGGAATCCGGACGCCATTTCCAAGCCGTCCATCTTGCCGCCTTGGCCGATGGTGATGTTCCGCAACGCCTGCGCGCAAAAATCCATCGCCCACTTCATCTGCACGCGGTCGGGATCGATGTCGAGCCGCGGAATGCCGATCTTGGCGAGCCGCGCGTCGTCGTAGTTGTTCTCGTGCTGCGCGCGCGCCGTGAGCGCGACCATGCAGAGATTGTGCGCGTTGGTGATCGCGTCGATGTCGCCGGTGAGGCCGAGCGAGAAGGGCGCGAGCGGAATGCATTGCGCGAGCCCGCCGCCGGCCGCGGAGCCTTTGATGTTGAAGGTGGGGCCACCGCTGGGTTGGCGGATCGCGCCGACGGGCTTCTTGCCGATTTTCCCAAGGCCTTCCACCAGCCCCATGGTCGTGGTGGTTTTTCCTTCGCCGAGCGGGGTGGGGGTGATCGCGGTGACGTCGACGTATTTGCCCGGCGCGCGGTCCTTCACGCGGGCCCAGGTTTTGGTGTAGTCGATCTTTCCGACGTCGCGACCCATGGGGATCAGCTCCCCTTCCGCGAGCCCGAGCTTCGCGGCGATTTCCTGAATGGGTTGAATGTTCGCTTCGGCCGCTTCCGCGATCCGCCAGTCGGCCATTTGGGTGGGGTCGAGTTTCATGGAGTCGCTCCGTGATCAATGGGTTTTCGCAGGTAGAGGATCCAGTAGATGGTCCCAACGAAGATCGCGCCGCCGACCATGTTGCCGATGGTGACCGGCAACAGGTTGTTCATCAGAAATCCAGACGTCGTGAGATTGGAAAGATCGACGCCGTCGAGCAGGCCGACGATGTGGGGGTCGCTCTTGAGCAACAGGCCCGCGGGAATGAAATACATGTTCGCGATGGAATGCTCGAACCCCATCGCGACGAACGCGGTGATCGGAAAGATGATCGCGAGTATTTTGTCGGTGACGGAGCGACAACTGTAGCAGAGCCAAATCGCGAGGCAGACGAGAATGTTGCAGAGCATGCCGCTGGCGAAGGCCTGCGTGAACGTCAGATTCACTTTCGCGTTGGCGATGGCGAGCGCTCGCGCGCCAACCGCGCCGTGGTTGCTCAGCCAATGCCCGCTAAGGTGGACGAGCGTCAGGATGGCCAACGCGCCCGCCAGATTCCCGAAGAAGACAAACAGCCAGCTCTTGAGCATTTTCGCGACGTTGACCTTCCCGGTGAAGCAGGCCATCACCATCAGCGTGTCGCCGGTGAAGAGGTCGGCGCCCGCGATGATCACGAGAATCAAACCGAGCGAGAAGGTCACGCCGCCAATCAGTTTCGAGAGGCCCGCCCCCAACGCCATATCGTGAATGGTATGCGTGAAAAACGCCGCGCCGAACGCGATGAAGGCTCCGGCCTGAACGGCCAGAAAAAACGCGGTGACGATGTCGCGGTTGGCTTTGCGCATGGCGGAGGCCTCGGCCCGTTTCGCCATGTCGGACGGGACGTACGCGTCGTGGGTTTCGTCGATCATCGCGTTACTCAAGGAGGGAGCCTTGGAAGTGCTTGTGGTAATGCGACTGCAGGCGCTGCGCCGCGGTGACGGTGTTCTTCATGAGGATCGCGAGCGTGACCGGTCCGACGCCGCCCGGGACCGGCGTGATCCAGCCCGCGGTTTTCTGGCAGGATTCGTAATCGCAGTCGCCCACGACCTTGGACTGCCCGTCCTCGGTTTCGATGACGTTGATGCCGATATCAATCACCACCGCGCCGGGTTTGATCATGTCGCCGGTCAACAGGCCGGCTTTGCCGACCGCGACGAAGACCACGTCGGCCCGCCGCGAGTGCACGGCGACCTCGCGGGTCATGTGGTGGCAGACGGTTACGGTGGCCCCCTCGGCCATGAGCAGGAACGCGATGGGCTTGCCCACGATTTCGGAGTGGCCGATCACGCAGGCCTCGAGTCCCTCGAGTTTCATGCCGGTGCTTTTGAGCAGCTCGACGGACGCCATGGCGGTGCAGGGCGCGAGCATCAGCTCGCCGTAGACGATGTTTCCGATGGAGCGCGGGTGCATGCCCTCGACGTCTTTCATCGGATGGATGGTTTCCTGCAGCGCCTTGACCGGGATGTGTTCGGGGACGGGGCGTTGCAAAATGATGCCCGTGACCGTGGGGTCGACGTTCAGGTGGACGATGGCCGCGGTGACCTCCTCGGCCGAGATGTCTTCGGGGTAGTGCTTCTCGACGTAGTCGATCCCGACTTTCTCGGCGTTGCGCTTCTGGTTGCGAATGTAGAGGTCCACCGAGGGGTTGGAGCCGATTTTGATCGAAACCAGTTTCGGGAACCAATTCTCCTTTTTCAGCGCGCCGACGTTGGTTCTGATCTTCTCAAGCATTTCATCCGCGACTTCGCGGCCGACGATATCGTTGTGGTTCATGATTTTTCCCATCCGTGTTTAATAGGGAAAGCCGTCCGGCGTTTCGAGAAAAAACAAGAATGGGTATCGCGGGGGCGCTGGAGCGCGCTACTTCTTCTTGGCCGGTTTCAGCCAGCCGAGCGACGCGAGGAACGCGTCCATTTCCTTCACCGTTTCGTCGTATTTGGCCGCGTTGAAAAATCCATGAGGCTGGTTTTTGTAGAGGTGGAGATCGCAACGATCGCCGTTCGCCTCCATCAGCGCCTTGTATTTCTTCGCGGTCGCGACGGGGATCAGATCGTCCTTGGTTCCGAGAAAAACGATGGTGGGCGGCGCGCCCTTTTCGAGATGGTTCATGGGGGAGAAATCCTCCCAGTAGGTCTTCACGCGGTCGTGCCCGAAGCCCCCGGGGGAGTTGTCGAAAACCGGATTGAACAGCACGAGCGCGTCCGGGACGCAGCTGACGGAGGTGTCCTCGTCGGGTTCGTTGAACGCCTCCAAGGTGGCCGTCGCGGCGGCGAGGTGCCCGCCGGCCGAGCCGCCGCCCGCCGCGATCCGCTTTGGATCAACGCCTAGGCGCTTCGCGTTTTCACGGACCCAGCGCATGGCGGATTTCGCGTCCATCACGCAGACGCGCGGGTCGGTGCAGTGCTGCTTTTTAGTTCGGTATTCCGCCGCGATGGCGACCATGCCGAGCTCGGCGAGATGGTTGGCTTGGGGATAAAACTGGGAGGGTGACCCGCTGTTCCAACCGCCGCCGAAAAAGAACACGATCGCGGGTCGTTTCTGTTTCGCCTTGGTTCCGGCTGGTTTGAACACATGCAGGCGCAGCTCGCCTTGCGGAGTTTCTTTGAACGGAATGATTCGGCTCGGGCATGGTTTTTCTTCGCCGCGCGCGAGCGCGGCGACGGCCAGTATCAGTAGCGCCAGTGATTTCATGTGCCGTATTTGGGTCATGGTCTCCATTCCTTGTACTAAGGAAACAACGATATGTTGATGCGTTTTCGGACATGCGACGATAGAATGCGGTTTTTAAATGGGGCTTGCCGATGTTGAAAACAGGGATAGAGAATCTATTGAGCGCGTGGGGCGTTCCCGCGGAGTCCGCCGACGAGTTGGCGATCGCCGTGGTGGTGGCGCTGATCTTTCTGGGCGCCTACGTCGTCTACTGGGTTTTGCGAAACTATTTGCTCAAGCTGATCCGCAAGGTCACGGAGAAGACCACCAACACGTGGGACGACGCGCTCATGTCCAACCGCGTGTTTCACCGCGTGCTGCGGCTGATTCCGCTGACGTTCATCTTGGTCTGCGTGCAACGCCTCGCGCCGGACCAGCTCGGGCTGATCAAACGACTGATCTTCGCGATCATCATTCTCGTCGGGGCGCGGACCGTGGAAGCGTTTCTGAACGCGGTCTCGGAGATCTACCATTCCGACAAGGACTCCCGTCGGAAACCGATCCGGCCCTTGTTCCAGGCGCTGTTGATCGTGGTCTATCTCTTCGCGGGCGTGTTCGTTATTTCCGTGCTGCTCGATAAATCGCCGTGGAAACTGGTCAGTCTCATGGGCGGTCTGACCGCGGTCACCATGTTGGTCTTCAAGGACACCATTCTCGGCTTCGTCGCGGGCATTCAGCTCGGCGCGAACGACATGGTCCGCGAGGGCGATTGGATCGAGATGCCGAAGTTCGGCGCGGACGGCGACGTTATCGAGGTCGCCGTCAACACCGTCAAAGTCCGCAACTGGGACAAGACGATCTCGACGATCCCGACCTACGCGCTCATCTCCGACTCCTTCAAAAACTGGCGCGGCATGAGCGAGTCCGGCGGGCGCCGCATCAAGCGCTCCATCGCCATCGACATGAACACCGTCCGGTTCGCCGACGAGGTCATGCTCGCGAAGTTTCGCGGAATGGCGCTGCTGAACGACTACGTCGACCAAACGCAACAGGAGATCGACGCCGCCAACGCCGAGCGCGGCATCGACCTTTCCGCGACGGTGGTCAACGGCCGCCGCCAAACCAATCTCGGCATCTTCCGCGCCTATCTGGTGAACTACCTGCGCGAAAATCCGAAGATTCACAAAGGCATGACCTTCCTCGTGCGGCATCTGCAACCGACGCCGCAAGGCCTGCCGATCGAGATCTACGTGTTTAGTTCCGACAAGATCTGGGCGAACTACGAAAGCATTCAGGCCGACATCTTCGACCACGTCCTCGCGGCTCTACCCGAGTTCGATCTGCGCGTCTATCAGCAGCCGTCCGGCGCCGACCTCGCCGCGCTGAGCTTAAGGTAGGGCGGAGTGTCCCACTCCGCCGTCGGCGGATCGGCCCCGCGGAAGGGCGGACGTCTGAGGGCCGTCGTCCTTACCTCACGCCTGCCGCGGAGCGGGTAGGGCGGAGTGTCCCCACTCCGCCGCGCGGACGTCTGAGGGCCGTCGTTCCTGCCTCACGCTTTTTTCAACGTCAGCAGCGTGAAGCTGATGGTGAGCGTGAGTCGCTCGAGCTTCATGGCCGCGGCTTTGGCTTCGTCGCCGGAGCGCCAAAAGAGGGGGGTCATCCGGATCAGGTCGGCGATCTGTTCCTGATTCAGCGTCTGTTCGTGGCATAGCGAAGCGCGGTCGATTTCGATAAACGCCGGCGCGAGTTTTTCCGCGGCCGCGTCGGCCTTTTCCGCGAAATCACCCGAGGTGAACTGAAGCTGTTTCCGCAGTTCGATCAGATGGTTGGGCCCCGGCACGCCGATCAGCAACTCGCCCTCCGGCTTCAGCACGCGGTCGAACTCTTCCGCGGCGCGCGGCGCCAAGACGCTGAGAATCACATCCAGGCCAGCGTCCGCGATCGGTAGTTTTCGCATGCCGTTGGCCACGATCCAGGTGGCTTTTTTGTGCCGCTTCGCCGCGACCTGAACCGCTTTCTTGGAAATGTCCACGCCGCAAAAGAATCCGGGGCGCGCTTCGCTCAGGGCGCCGAGCAGATGGCCTTCTCCGCACCCGCAGTCCAGCACGGAAACATCGGCGCGCTGGAAGACGGGAGCCTGAACGACGAGCGCGGTGAGTTGATCATACGCGCCGGAATCGAAAAACCGGCGCCGCGCCATGACCATGTCCGCGTCGTCTCCGGGGTTCTTTGATTTTCGCTGATGGCTCAGCAATAGATTGACGTAGCCTTCTTTGGCGACGTTGAACGGATGCCCGTTGTCGCACCCAAGCATTTTTCCGCGCGGCGAAAGCGGCGCGTCGCAGACCGGACAGCGTAGAGGTGTGTTCATTTGGAAACCATACCCGCTTCTCCGCGGCTTTCAGCTTTTTTTGGCCACGAAGACGCGGGGAATTTAGTTCGCGCTGACGACGCGGATGGCGTCGAGCCGCAGACGGGCGTCGGCCAGTCGTTTGTCGAGTTTGGTGATGGCTTTGCGCGCGTGGACGAGTTCTTCGTCGCGGATGTTGTCGTTGACCTGCTTGAGGTGCTCGAGGCGTTTGTAGTCGGCACCGAGCGTTTCGCGCATGGTTTGGCGCGCGTTGGCGATGGTCGTTTCGGCCGCTTGTTCCGCGATGGGGCGCGTGGCCGCGATCATCGCGGGGAGCAGTTGCTGTCGAATCGTCTCATGCTCCAGCAGTTTCCACGGCTCGCCATCTTTCAGGCGCGCGGCGATGGCTTCGTCCAGCGGCTCGCCCGCGTGATCCACCACGACGCTGATGGGCGTGGGCGGGAGGAAGCGGTCGGCGTTGAGTTGGGGCGGCGCGATGGTTTCCAGCACGTAGATGGCCTGCAGTTTCAGCGGCGCGGCCTGCGCTGGATCCACCGCGATGGCGCAGGCGCCGCGGCCGGACCCGAGAATCAGTTCGTTGGCGCCGGTTACCATCGGGTGGTCCCAGCTCATCAGGATGGCGTCGGCGCGCGCCAGCGCTTCGTTGCGGTCGAAGGTGATCCGGAGCCCGTCGGCGGGCAGCGGAAACCAGTCGTCGAACATTTGATCGGGACGGATGAGATAGGAGGTCGCGTCGAGCGCCTCGGCGCTCACGCCGTAATGATCGAAGATCTGAAGCAGATAGGTTTTCAGATCGTCCGACTCCTCGCGTTCCTTGATCCGTTGGGCGACCGCGTGGCCGATGTCGGGGCGGAACGAGGAGAGTTCCAACAACCGGTCGCGGCCCGCGATGATCCGCTCGCGCAGCTCGGTATAGAACGCGCGGGTTTCGGCGATCACCTGGTCGGTGACGTTGGTCAGGCGCGCCTCGAAGCGCTCCAGTAGCTCGAAGCCTCCAACGACCGGTTCGGCGAAGGCGTTGAGCCCTTCATGCAGCCAACGAACAACGTGCTCCTCCTCGGTGCCTTTCAGATAGGGCGCGTGAATGTGGACGTCGCCGCGTTGACCGATTCGGTCGAGGCGTCCGATGCGTTGCTCCAGCAGCTCGGGGTCGCGCGGTAGATCAATCAAAACCAGGTGCGAGGCGACTTGGAAGTTGCGGCCTTCGCCGCCCATTTCCGAAACCACCATGACGCGGGCGCCGTCGGCTTCGGAGAACCACGCGGCCTGTCGGTCGCATTTCACCAGCGGCATCTGTTCGTGGAAATGGGCCACGTCGAGCCCCGAGCGGGTCTTGATGGCGTCGACGATCACGGAGACTTCGAACCGTGTTCGGCCGATGACGAGCACCTTGTCCGCGGGATGGGCGCGCAGGAAGTCGACCAGCCAACTCAGGCGCGGATCCTCCGCGCCCAACAGGTCCGCGCCTTCCGGAAGCTCCAGCGCCACGGGGTGCGGATGGCGCTTGGGAAATCCGCTCACGCAGCGGCGCGTGTTGCGGAAGATGACGCGGCCGGGGCCATGCCGGTCCAGCGCTTCGGCGCGTTCTTCCTCGCTCATGGTCTCCAACCGCGTTCCGATGTCCGCGGCGACCTCGGCGTAGTGATCATGCTCGGTTCGGTAGCTTTCGAAGTCGGGATAGCGTTGCGGGTCGAGCAGGCGCAGGCGCGCGAAGTGGCTCTCGAGCCCCATCTGCTCGGGGCTGGCGGTGAGCAGCAGCAGGCGCGGCACGCGTTTGGCGAGGCGTTCCACGATGTCGTACTCGGGGCTGGTTTGTTCCGGCGACCAGTGCAGATGGTGGGCTTCGTCGACGATCAGCGAATCCCAGTCGCGGCCGATGACCTGAGCGGCGCGCTCCGGGTTCGCGGCGAGGTATTCGATGTTGGTGAGCACGAGTTGGTCGTCGAGGAAGGGGTTGACGTCCGGCTCGTTGGCTTCGAGGCTCAGGCAGCGCTCCTCGTCGTAGATGCTGAAGGAAAGGTTGAAGCGGCGCAACAGCTCGACGAACCATTGGTGAATCAGCGCGTTGGGCACGAGGATCAGCGCGCTCCGAACCACGCCGCGGACCATCAGGCTATGCAGAATGAGACACGCTTCGATGGTTTTTCCGAGCCCCACTTCGTCCGCGAGCAGCACGCGCGGCAGGTGGCGTTCGCTCACTTCGCGCGCGATGTAGAGCTGGTGGGGCAGCAGATCGACGCGGCCGCCCAGCAAGCCGCGTTCCGGCAGGCTGGCGTAGGCGTGGCGCGCGTTCAGCGCGTCCACGCGCAGATCGAACAGCGCGTTGTGGTCGACGTGCCCGCCCAGCAGACGTGTTTCGGGTTGGTCGAAGCTCGAGGTGTCGCATAGATCGGTTTCCGCGAGCCGCGTGCCATCGGTCGCCACGTAGGCGAGCGTTCCGGTCGCGGGGTCCTCCTCGACCGTTTCAATGATCATTCGATCGCCCTCGCGCGACGAGATTTCATCGCCCTCTTCAAAGCGCGCGCGTTGCAACGGGGCGTTGTCGGCCGCGTAGTGCCGCGTTTCGTTGGCCGCGGGATAGAGCACCTGTATGGCGCGCGCCGCGACGTCGATGATCAACCCCAACCCGAGCTCGGGCTCGGTCTCGCTGATCCAGCGTTGTCCTGGAAAGTATTTTCGCATGGCGGGGGACAGTACGTGATTCAGGCTGACGCGCAACCCCGTATCGCCGCGAATCCGGCCCCGCGAGGATTCTCGCGAAATGGGATTGGGTGAAGGGGCGGAAACAGTGCATATATATCGCTGACTTCAGCGAGGATGATTTGATGAGTGGTGGAAAAAAGCAGTTTTCAAAACGAGGTTCGGATTTCGGACGAAGCGGTGGGCGGGCGCGGAAGAACAGTCACGCGTCGGGATCGAAGCCCCTGATCAAGGACGAGGCCGAGTTGCCCGATTTGCTGGATAAAACCAAGGATCCCTTGATTCTAGTTTTGGATTGTATTCAAGACCCGCACAACCTGGGCGCCTGCCTGCGCTCGGCGAACGGCGCCGGCGTGGACGCGGTGATCATGCCGAAAGACCGCGCGGCGCCCGTCACGGAAACCGCGATCTCGGTGAGTTGCGGGGGCGCGATTCACACGCCGATCTTCCGCGTCACGAACTTGTCGCGCGCCATGGATGTTCTAAAAGAGCACGGCGTGCGCATCGCGGGCACGTCCGACCACGCGGGCACGGAGAATCTGTATGAAGCGGATCTGTCGGGCCCTTTGGCGCTGGTGATGGGATCGGAGGCGAAAGGCATGCGCAGCCTTACCATGAAGCACTGCGACCTGCTCCTCTCGATTCCGATGGCGGGATTCGTGGAATGCCTCAACGTCTCGGTCGCGACCGGCGTTTGCCTATTTGAAATCAAGCGTCGGCGTTCCTGACGTTCGGCGCGAAGGAAGGACGAATGATGGATATCACGGTCGCGGGACGGATAACGGAAAAAGAGGGCCATGGCGGGTTGCCCTACTTTGAACTTCGGCGTGAAGGTTCCGTCGCCCATGTATATCCGCATGGCGGCCATGTGGCGCGTTATCAGCCCGCGGGGCAGGCGCCCGTTTTATGGCTGAGCCAGCAGAGCTGGTTCGAACGCGGCAAACCCATCCGCGGCGGCGTCCCGGTTTGCTGGCCGTGGTTCGGCGCGCATCCTTCGGACGCCGCTCTGCCGAGTCATGGCATGGCGCGCCAGAGCGAATGGACGCCCCGCGCGTCGAGCGCCACGGACGAATCAACGTCGATCTCCCTGCTTTGCCCCGCCGCGGCGGAATTCGGGGCCGCGTTGGAACTGCTCGTGGTTCTGGACGACGCGCTATCCATCACCCTGACCACCGTGAACACGAGCCCCGCGCCGTTCCCGCTCACCGAGGCGTTGCACACCTATTTCGCCGTCAGCGACATCAGCAACGTTTCGATCACCGGATTGGAGGGCCAGCGATATATCGATTCGCTGGAGAGCGACCGGCCGGTTCGCGAACAAAACGGCCCGATCACCTTCGCCGCGGAAACGGATCGAATCTATATCGACACCACCGAGGAGTGCGTCATCCACGACGCGGGACTCAAACGCCGTCTTCACGTCGGCAAGACGGGCAGCCGTTCCACCGTGGTCTGGAATCCGTGGTTGGCCAAAGCCGCGCGCATGCCGGACTTCGGCGATCGTGAACACCCGGAAATGGTTTGCGTGGAAACCGCCAACTGCGGGCCGAACGCCCTGGAATTGGCGCCCGGCGAAAAACACGCCATCCGCGCGCGGATTCAGGTCGCGTCGCTTTGATGCTTGGGCTTACTGCTCCGCCTGAGCGGCGCGCGTGTAGGTGATGGTGTATTTGAAGGTTTCGGGCTCGAGCCAGTCGAGCGGGCGTTCGCCCACCTGCGCGAAGGGATACATCAGATAATTGATGGGGCCGCCCGCGGGTTCGGGGTTGAGGAGGATGTCGCGGCCCAGGCCCAGTTTGACGCGGTACGCGTCGACCCCGCCGAAAAAGTATTCGCGGTAGGCGTCGGTTTTCGGGTCCGCGAGCTCGAGCTTCTCGATCAGCATTTTTTTGCGCACGTCGGCGGGATCGACGGAGACCCATCCGGTCCCCGGAAGATGGAACTCCGCCCAGCAGTGCTGCCAGGTGGTGACGTCCTGAACGGGCTCCTTGCCCATCCGGATGCCCAGCACCTCGCGGGCGGGCACGCCCGCGGCGCGGCATAGGGCGATGTAGATGGAGCTGATGTCCGCGCATTTTCCGCCGGGATCGTTCAACAGCGCGCGAACGTCGCCGGTTCCGCAGCCGCGGGTTTCGGGATCGCGGTAGGTGTGGTCGACGGTCCAATCGTAGATGGCGCGGGCTTTTTCGAGCACGGTGGTTTTGCCCGCGGTGATTTCATCGGCCAGTTGTTGGAGGTCGTCGGTCAAAGGCGCCTTTTTGGTGGGGCGCAGGAAAAGCGCGTGATCCGCGGGCGTCCATGGCGCCGGTTGACTCGGCAGCTCGGGGCGAACGATCTCGGCGCGTTGGGCGTCGAACGCGAGCGAGAGCGTTCTGCTTTTCGAGCCAACGTCCCATTCCGCGTACAGCATGGGGCTCCCGAAGGTTTTGTCGGTGTAGACCGCGGACCGCGCGTAGTCGCCCGACAGCGCGATGTTGGTGATGTCTTGGTTCTTGTCCGAGGTGGGATAGGGGAGCCAGAGACGAATCGGTTCTTCAGCCGGTTGCGCGGAGAGATCCACCTTCAGCGTGATGGTTCCGTCAACCGTTTCGGCCAAGGACGTTCCCGCGAGGATCAGGGCGAGCAGAGCCGCCGCGAAGCGGATGGGGGGCATGTTGATTGGATTGCTCATAATGGAGACGAAGTGTACCAAAGCGCGGGGCGATGGCAACCGGACACCATCTGAAAAACGGAGTGCCTCCGCTCCACGAAAAAGCCCCGCGCGCGGCGGGGCTTCTCGAGCGCGGCGGAGCCGCTTAGTCTTCGTAGCCGTTGGGGTGGGCCTGATGCCAGTCCCACGCGCTTCGCACGATTTCCGTGAGGTCGGCGTGTTGAGGATCCCAGCCGAGCTCCTCGCGGGCTTTGGTGGAGTCGGCGACGAGCGCGGCGCAGTCGCCGGCGCGGCGAGGTTGGATTTCAGCCGGGATCGGATGACCGGTTACGTCGCGGCAGACTTCGATGACTTCCTTGACGGTGTAGCCGTCGCCGTTGCCGAGGTTGAAGGCGCCGGAGACGCCGGGCTTGAGCGCGAGGATGTGCGCTTGGGCCAGATCTTTAATGTGGATGTAGTCGCGGACGCAGGTGCCGTCGCGGGTTTCATAGTCCTCGCCGAACATGTAGATCTTCTCGCGCTTGCCCTGCGCGACCTGAAGCACGAGCGGAATCAGATGGCTTTCGGGGTCGTGGGCCTCGCCGTATTTCGCGGTCGCGCCGCACGCGTTGAAGTAGCGCAGGAAAACGCACTCGATGCCGTGGATGTCCTGACCGGACTGGAAAATATGCTCGCAGAGCAGCTTGGAGTCGCCGTAGACGGATTCCGGTTTCTGCGGGAGCGTCTCGTCCATCGGGATGCGTTCGGGCGTGCCGTAGGTGGCGCAGGTGGAGGAGAAGATCAGCTTCTTGCTGCCGGCCGCGACCATGGCGCTCATGAGGTTGAGCGAGCCGCTGACGTTGTTTTCATAAAAGGGCATGGGGTCTTTCATGGATTCGCCGACCTCGATGTAGGCCGCGAAGTGAATGACCGCGTCCGGGCGTTCCGCGAGCAGGGCGGATTTGATGTCCTCCTTGTAGCGCAGGTCGCCTTGCAGAAATTTCGCGCGGGGATCGATCGCGGCTTGGTTGCCGCGTTCCAAATTGTCGAAGACCACGACTTCGTGCCCCGCTTCGCAGAGCATCTCCGTGGTGACGCTGCCGATGTATCCGGCTCCGCCGGCGACTAGTACTTTCATGATGCTTCCTTTCGTGAGGCGTTTAAGGTCACGGCTCAATCGTCGACTTCCATTATTTGATGACCAATGCTCCTGCTGAAGGAATAATGATTTCGGCGGTAGGTTCAAGGTCTTTCGTCGCGCTGATTTCAATAATCTTCGCGCGAACCGCCTCGGCGTCGGCTTCGCGAACGAGGGCCACGACGCTTCCGCCCCAGCCTCCGCCGGACAAACGGGCGCCGAGCGCGCCGGCCGCCTTGGCCGCGGCGACGATCAGGTCGAGTTCGGGGCACGAGTTCTCGAAGTCGTTTTTGGAGGTTTCGTGGGAGTCGAACATGAACTGGCCAAAGGCGTCGATTTTTCCTTCTCGCAGCAGCTGGACGCCTTTTTCGACGCGGGCGATTTCGTAGACGACGTGCGTCGCGCGCCGGGCGGCTTCGGGGTCGATCTTATCCTTGTTGGCTTCGAACTCCTCCGTGGAAACGTCGCGTAGGGCCTTCACCTCGTGATCGAGCAACCCGTTAAGTTCCGCGGCGGCTTTCTCGCAGCTGGCGCGGCGCGCGTTGTACGGCGAGTCCGAGAGAGTGTGTTTGACGCGGGGGTTGATCATCAGGAAAACGACGTCGTCGGGCAGTTTGACCGGATAGGTTTCCAACGAGCGGAAGTCGGAGTGGATCAGGCCGTGGTGGACGCCATAGATGCTGGAGAACTGATCGAGCAGGCCGCAGTCGCAGCCCGCGAAATTATTTTCGGATTTCTGAGCGAGGATGCCGATGCTGTTTTTGTCGAGCTCCTTGCCCGCGTGTTTCAGAACGGCGTAGGCCGTCGCGACTTCCAGCGCGGCGGAGGAGGAGAGCCCCGCGCCCATCGGGATGGAGCCGAGAAACGCGCAGTCAACGCCGTCGACTTCGACGCCGCGCTCGCGGAGGTAGTAGAAGACGCCTTTCACGTAGTTGGCCCATTGGAATTTTTTTCCCAAGCGCTCGTCGGTCGAGGGATCGAACTCGGTGGTGACCCTGATGTCGCCCGCGGTGATCCGGACGCCCGGTTTGTCGGAGGCCGAAATACAGAAGCAATGCCCCATGTTGATCGCGCACGAGAAGGTGGTTCCGTCGTTGTAGTCGGTGTGGTTGCCCAGCACTTCAACGCGGCCGGGCGCGTAGGATACGGTGGTCGGCTCGCCGCCGTAGGTATCGGCGTGAACCGCTTGGGCTTTCGCCACTATGTTTTCATCATACATGGTTCTTCCTCTTCAGTTAGCAACTTATTAGCCGTCCCAATGTAGGAGAAGCCATGCGATTGTTCCATGGGATAAGCGGGTAAAGGCATGGACAAAACCGGCAAACCATGCTTTATTTACGCTCATGCTTGAGTCCATGCACCATACGATCAGCCAGAAGGTCTCGGAAATATTCGACCTTTACACCGAACTGCACCACATCCGCGTCTCGCTGTTCAGCCCGAATGGAAAGCTGATCTATCCCGACGCGGTCAATCGCCCCAATTGCGATCATTGCAGGTTGCTGCGCGAGGATTTGGGGCTCGATTCCAAATGCCGCGAGCTGGACCGCGAGATGATGCGCGTCGCGTTGGAACGGAAGGACATGATTACCTACACCTGCCACGCCGGCATGCGGGAGGCCACGGCGCCCATTATCGTGAACGAGAAGCTCGCGGGCTACGTCATGCTCGGTCAGTTCCGCGGCGAGACCGCGCCGGAGGAGTCGCCCTATACGAACCGCTGGCGGGAGGAACGCGGCGACGACGCCCTGCGGAAGGCCTACGAGGAAACCGCCATCTTTCCCGAGCATAAGATCGAAACCCTGCTTTCCATGTTCCGCCATCTGCTCGAGTTCATCGTCGGGGGGCGATTGATTCATCACAAGGACTACGATTTGATCCAACCCGTCATCGAGGCCGTTCAGGATCATCCCGAACAAGAGCTGACGCTCGCGGCCGCGGCGCGGTTGGTGGGGCGCAGTCCGTCCACCGTCACCCGTCTCTTCAAGAAGGTCACGGGCCGGGGGTTCAAGCAATACCAGGTGAACCACCGGCTCGAACTCGCCGCGGACCAGTTGCGGTCCATGCCCAACCGGCCGATCGCCGAGATCGCCCGCGCGGTCGGCTACGACGACGCGCTCTATTTCTCGCGTGTTTTCCGCGGGCGTTTCAGTCGTTCGCCCTCTGAATACCGCGCCGCGGAAGAGCTCGGATCGGCATGAATGAATCGCGCGTTTTGCCCTGTTCATCCAAGCCATTCGTCAACGCGCGAACGGCTGGAAAAATTGTTGGTCAGGCCGGTTGACAGCGCCGGAGGGCGTGCGTATATTCCGTGCTTCTTTTGAGGGTGATTAGCTCAGTTGGTTAGAGCACTACCTTGACATGGTAGGGGT
>JARFRL010000091.1 GCA_029287275.1 Pontiella desulfatans | reverse complement strand
GCCGTCCGCGTCCCATTCATAAGCGCGGCCGCCCCGCAGCTTTCCGGCGGATTTCATCAGCGTTCCCAAATAGGTGCCTTGCGGCGTCTTGCGAACGGCGCGGAAAGCATGGTGGATATCATTAGGGGCATCGGCGACCTGTACCCGCTTCAATTCCTTGCCGTTCGCGTCGATCTCCACCATCCAGAGCGCTTCCTTGCCGCACTCGCCCAGCAGGAATCCGCCGTGCGGCAGCGGCTGGCAGGAATGATTGTCGCGGCCTTTCGGCACGCGGTATTCCCACAGCTTGTTCTTATTCGGGTCCAGCCGAACAACCCCGGCGATACCTTCCTTACGCTTCGAAAAACTATAGACAACGCCGCCATCGGGCAGCACCCAGCCATCGCTAAGCTCGTCCTTCGACTCCAGTTGCCAGGTTTTCTCGAACGCCGCGTCGTATAGCGCGGGACCGCCGCTGTTCCAGCCCGCCGCGAAAAAAGGATGGCCAACCGGCGCGGCCGCCCGCGCGGCAACACGGCTCATGAACAGACTCGCCGCCATGGAGTTCCAAAAGAAGGATCGACGCGTGCTCATCAATACGTTCCTAGTTCCGCGGTTGATTCCACAAGCGATACGGATCATCCAGTCGGCGCTGTTCCGAAAGAAGCAGGGCCTCCATCTCCTTGAGTTTATCCGCGTACTTCGGATTGTCGGCTAGATTGACCTGATTCGCCGTCGGTTTCGCGCTGACCAGACCTTGATGCTCTTTGAGGAATTCATCCGGATTTTCCGCGAGGTTGAACAACTGGGTTTCCCGCGTCGTGCCGTCGAGCACATCATATTTGATCAGCTTCCAGTCGCCCTTCTTCACGCAGCGCATGCCCGGCTTGGTGCCGCCGCAATACACCCCGTAGAGCACGTCGCGAACCTGTTCCCGCTTTCCTTCCAGCACCGGCTTGAAGCTGACGCCTTCGGTGGCTTCCGCGGCTTCAATCCCGGCTAGATCGCACATCGTGCGCAGGGTGTCGAGCAGGTAGATGTTGCCCTTGGCGCGCGTGCCGGGCGTGATGCCGGGGCCTTTCACGATGTAGGGCACGCGCCAGGTATGCTCATAGAGGTTTTGTTTGCCCATCAGGCCGTGGCGGCCGATGGCGATGCCGTGGTCGGCCGTGTAAAAAACGTAGGTGTTGTCCAGCTCGCCCATCGCTTCGAGCTTCGCCAGCACTTGGCCGATCTGAATGTCGATGTTTTCCGAGCAGGCGTATTCCCGGCCCATTTCGTTGCGGACGGTGGCTTCGTCGCGATTCGTCCAAACGCCGGAAACCCGCTCCTCGTCGCGCAAGCCCGGATGGCCGTGATGAAACGGATGCGCGGGCAGATAGTTCGAAGGTAGCGCCGGGGCCGGGCGTTCGGGGCTCAAGACGGGAAGCGAGTTCTTGCCCCTATGATTCGTCGCGCCATATTTCCTGAGCAACTCCGGTTTTCCGTCGCGCGTATCGTGTGGATGAGAAAAACCGAAATAGATCAGGAAAGGATCCTCGTCCTTGGTGGCCTCGCGCTCTCCGAGATAGTCCAGTACCTGCCGGGCGTGCCACGCGCTGCCGGATTCGTCGGTGCCACCGCGCTTGGTGGAATCGTGCACCACCGTGAACTGTTCATTGGCCGCTGCGTAACTGTTTCCTTTCTTGCAGGTACGCATTGTGTCGTATCCCGCGCGATTGAAGATCGCCGCCATCGTCTGCTCCACAATATCTTCAGGGCAGAGCGAAACGGATTTTTCATTATTCTTTTGTTTCTTTCCGCCCTTGGGCAGATGCCAGACCGTGCGGCCGGTCATGATCATGTGGCGCGAAGGTGAGCAGACCGCCCCGGAAAAGGATCCCATGTGGTGCGCCCCGTCGAAAATCATGCCTTCGGCCGCCAGCTGATCCAGCACCGGCGTATCCAGCGTGGATGATGGATTATACATTTTAAGATCAAAGGGAGACTGGTCGTCCGCGACAATGAACAGAATGTTCGGTCGCTTTTCGGCCCGCGAAATTAGGGGGGCCGCCGCCACCGCCATGATAATCACAAATTTAAACGCTTTCATTCCCGTCTCCTCGTATACGCGGTCCTTCTGTAAAACGAGCGTCTTCTACTTTTTAAAATCACGGCGCGTTTATTGGGTTTGAGGCCGTTTCGGCCTACTCCGCTCCCGTGTTCTTGAACTCCATGCCGGGCTTGCTGAAATGGACGTGGTTGTGGTAGGTGGCGCCTTCCGTGATAATGGCGCCGTCCTTGCCGGCGACGATGCCGTGCCACGCTTCCGGATCCTCTAGCTTGTACATGATGTTCTTCTTCGAATCGCGGTGGGTGATGTATTTGGATTTGAACCAATCCTCCCCGTAGCCCCACGGACGCTCCTCTTTCGCCAGTTCGCTGATCTCCATTTCGTCGCCGTGCTTGTGCTCGCCGTAAAAACGGACGTCGCCATAACGCACCTGCCAGGCCTCCATCTTCGGCGCGTGGCCTTCGGGGCCGCCCAAGTGCGCGTGCTCGGGCAACGTCTGGCCCGGGAGCAGATAAATTTCGTGCATCAGATACCCGAAGTGGTCGCCCTTGAACGCGCCCTTGTAGTTTCCGGCGCCGGCGCTTTTGTACTCCCCCTGTTCGTTCATCCAAAAAATTCCGCCCATACCCAGCGCGAGAACATCGCCCTGATTAAAGTCGCACACCCAGAATTCGTCCGTTTTCAACACGTCCGCGACGGGATAATTAAAACGCTCGAACATTTCGAAATAGGCCTGTTTGACCGTTTCCGCGCTGAGCGCGCCGTCCGCGTAAAACTCTTTTTCCACGTTCTTCTCCGTTCCCGATTGTTTCGCCGAATGGCTCGCGCATCCCTGCAGCAACGTTCCCGCGCACAGCGCCGCGACGCCCCATCGTTGACCTTGTAGCCTCATAGACCCGTCCTCAATAATTTTACATATGAAACGTCGTTATATAAAACAAATTGGAAAATGGTGTAAAGCAAAACGTGAGGATAGATCGCCGCGGCGCGGTGAAACACGAAACGAAGCCGTGCGCGAAATGGAATGAAGGCGGAGCTACAGCGCTTCGTGGCCCATGCGCCGCGAAATCTGGTCGGCGTGCCCGCGGATGGTTTTTCCCAGCTTTTGGAACGCGCTGGTCGGCAAGCGGTCCGATGGACCGGTCGTCCAAATGGCCGCGATGGGGTAGCCGTATTGGTTGAAGACCGGGGCGCCGACGCAGTGCGCGCCGTGGAGCTGTTCCGCGCGGTCGAGCGAAAACCCGGCGGTCTTGATCTGTTCCAGCTCTTGGTCGAACGCGGCGCGGGAGGTGATCGTGTTCTCGTTGTATTTCTTGAAGCGGTATCCGCGCAGGCGCTGTTTCAGCTCGTTTTCGGGCAGGAACGCCAGTATGGCTTTGCAGGGGGCCGCCGCGTGCAACGGCAGGCGGTGGCCGGAGTCGATCGTGAACTTGAAGGGGTGCGAGCCGAGCACCTGCTCGACCACGACGCCTTCGTTTTCAATGAGCGTGCCGATGAAGATCGATTCCTTGATCTCGTCGCGGCAGAGTCGCATCACGTCCATCGATTGTTCAATAAAGCTGTTTTCGTCCATACTTTGACACCCCATCAGCAGAAGTTTCTTGCTGAGGCGAAAGCGCTTTTGTTCGTCGCGAACGAGATAGCCGTGGCCGAGCAGGGTCATGGTGACGCGGAAGACGCTGTTCTTCGAAAGCCCGAGCTCGTCGGTCAGTTCCGTTACGGTCCGCCCTCGCGGATGGCCGATTAGACGCTCCATGATGACCAAGCCGCGCTCCAGATTCGGCACCTTGTAGCGGCTGTCCTTAAAGGTTTCATTTTCTTCGCTCATGAAGTCAATGTACGCGAAAGCGCCGCCGCATTGGAAACAGATTCCCTTGATTTATATGTCAACGTGGATTGGTTTGTGGTTTTCTGTTCGAAATATCGATTCTCAAGGAGAAGGCATGGCTCTTAAGACTCTCGTGTTGCTCGCCCTTGTTGGCGCGGCGTTGGTTCCCGCCATCAAAGGCGATCGTCCGAACATCATTTTCATTCTCGCCGACGACTGGGGGCTTGGCGACGTGAAGACCTATGGGGGAGATCGTTGCAAGATCGAAACCCCGAACATGGATCAGCTCGCGGCCGATGGAATGAAATTCTTGGACGCGCACAGCTCGTCGTCCGTCTGCACCCCGACCCGTTACGGCGTGCTCACCGGGCGCTACAACTGGCGGAGCCGCCTGAAAAAAGGCGTCCTCTACGGCTACGACTCCCCGCTGATCGAGCCTGGCCGCGAAACGGTCGCCTCCATGCTCAAGGGCAACGGCTACAACACCGCCATGATCGGCAAGTCGCATCTGGGCATGGACTTCCCGACCACCGACGGAAGGCCCGCGAAATCCACGGCCAAAAAACTCGAAGAGCTGACCACCAAGTGCAACGTCGACTGGAAGGGCGTCATCAAGAACGGCCCCAACTCCATTGGCTTCGACTATTACTGGGGCATCGCCGCCTCGCTCGACATGCCGCCCTACATCTGGATTGAAAACGACCGCTTCGTCGGCGAATGCACCACCATCAAAGCCTTCCACCGCCCCGGCCCCGCGCACGCCGACTTCGAGGATTACGACGTGCTCCCAACCTTGACGGAAAAAGCCGTCGCGTATGTCGGCACGCGGGCCCGCGCCAAAGAACC
>JARFRL010000084.1 GCA_029287275.1 Pontiella desulfatans | reverse complement strand
TTGGTGACGGGCTGTTCCTCGGGCATTGGTCTCGCCACCGCGGAGAGGTTGCGTTCCAGAGGGTGGACGGTTTTTCCGACGGCGCGGAAGGTGGAGGATCTAGACGCGCTGGAGGCGGCGGGATTCGCCGCGGTTCAGTTGGACGTCACGTCGTCGGCGTCCATCGCCGCGACGGTGGACGAGGTGCTTTTTCAGAACGGCGGAAAGCTGGGCGCGGTGGTGAACAACGCCGGCTTCGGCATGCCGGGCGCGATCGAGGATCTAACGCGCGACGCGATGCGCCATCAATTCGAGGTGAACGTGTTCGGCGCGCAGGAACTGACCAATCGGCTGATTCCGGTTTTCAGGGCGCAAGGATATGGCCGGATCGTGAACCTGAGTTCGGTGGTCGGCCGTCTGTCGCTTCCGTTCATGGGGATCTATTCCGCCTCCAAATTCGCGCTCGAGGCCATTAGCGACGCTCAGCGCGTCGAGCTTTCACCCGATTCCATTTCGGTGTCGCTGGTCGAGCCCGGTCCCATCCGCACGAAGTTCTCGACCCATTGCGCGGGCGAGGGCGAGGGACGGCTGGATGTCGACTCGTCCAAATTCGGCGCGGCGTACAAACAGTATTTCGAAAAGCGGCGGAATGGCGGCATGTCCGAGGATCGGTTCCGTTTGCCGCCGGAAGCCGTCGCGAAGAAGATCGTCCACGCGCTGGAATCGCCGCGACCGAAAATCAGATACAAAGTGACGGTTCCCGCGTATTTTGGCGATTTCGCAGCTCGTTTCATTCCGGCGCGGTGGATCGACCGCGCCATGACGAATCACGTAAAGAAGCGTTTTGGCTGAACGCCAAGCTTGGAATCGAACGGTCCGTTTCTATAATGCGTCCAATTCAGTTGGAGGTTTTTATGAAGGTATCGGTTCTTTTTCTCGCCGGCATGGTATTGGGTTTGGTGGGTTGCTCATCGGTCCGCGTCAGCCGCGATTACGACACCGCCTACGATTTCTCCACGCTCAAAACCTTCGCGTGGAAACACGCCGAACAACCGAGCACGGGCAATCCGCGGTTGGATAATGATTTGATCGACGAACGCGTCCGCGCCGCGGCCGAGGCGGAGCTCGCCGCGCGCGGGTTCCGGAGGGCGGAGGGCGCGGAGGCGGATTTCCTGCTCGCGTACTTCATCGATTTCAAGCAGCGGATCAGCGGTAGCACCGTGAGTTTTGGCGTGGGCGCCAGCAACTACGGCCGTTATGGCGGCGTGGGCTACAACACGAGCGTCGAGGATTACGAGGAAGGCTATCTGACCATCGACGTGATTGATCCCGCGGCCGACAAAAACATCTGGCGCGGCGTGGGCCGGAGAACCTCGTACGAAACCACCGATCCCGCGAAGATCACCAAGAAAGTGAACGCGACGGTCGCCGCGATTCTGAAAAACTTTCCGCCGAAATCGAAACGTTAGCGCTTCCGGGCGTCGGAAATGTATTTGATCATCTGTTCGCCGCGGGCCGAATCGACCTTCGCCAATTCCTTGGCCGCTCGCTCGGCGTCGTTCCATTTCCGGAGCTTCGCGTAGGAAAGCGAGAGCATGTAACGGGCGTCGGCGTAGCTCGGGTCGATGCGCAGCGCGGCGTCGCACGCGCGGGCGGCTTCGGCGTGTTTCCCATCGTAATAGTACGCGAGGGCCATGTTGTAATAGGTGTTCCGTTGCGAGGGATCGGCCGCGATGGCCTTCTGATATCGCGCGACCGCCTCGGCGTATTTCTTCTGACCGTGCAGCGTCGCCGCCGCGGCGAGATAGCGGGCCGCGGCTTGCGGGTCGCGTTGGGGCGCGGCGGTTTGGCTGGTCGCGCCGCCTCCAAGACGAGCCACGGCGCGGTTCGCGGCGGGAACTTGAGCGCCGTCGGCGCCGGCTATGCCGAGATAGCGTTCGTACCAGCTCAACGCGTCGGCGCGCTCCTTCGAGTAGTACTCGTGAATGGTTCCCAGGTTGAACGCGGCCGGCGCGTAGTCGGGATAGGCCGCGGCGACCTGTTTCAAGCGTTGGATCGCGCGCTCGGAATTGTTGCCTTGGTGCAACTCGGCGAGCGCGAGCGCGTTCTGCGCGGCCGGATCGGCCGGGTTGATCGTCACGGATTTGGAGAGTTCCTTGGAAGCGGCGGGCCAGTCGCGCTTGCGGATCTCAAGCAGGCCGAGCATCGCGAGGGCGGTTTGGTTTTTCGGCTCCGCGCCCAGTACGTTGTTGAGCGCGACTTCGGCCTCGTCGTAGCGACCGGCGTGAAACAGGGCGACGCCGAGATTCAGGTTCGCGCCGGTTAGGCTCTCGGTCAAATTGCTCGATTTGCTGAAGGCCTCCGCGGCGGCTTCGTCTTCGTTGAGTTCCCAAAGAACCATGCCGAGCTGGTTGAGCGCGGCGGATTTTTTCTCGTTGCGGGAGGTTTTGCGGATCGATTTCTCGAACAGGGTGCGCGCGCGCACCAAATCGCCGTCCCGCCAAGCGTCCACCGCGTTGTTGTATTCTTTCTCTCCGGAGCGTTCGCCGCAACCGACGAAGAGCGCGAGCGTGACGAACACGCCCGCGGTAAGCGTAATAAGGTTCTTGTGTTTCATGTTCCTGAAATTCCTTTAACCCACACCTGCCGCGTCCGCGGCCCGTCGAATTCACAAAAATAAAGGCTCTGCCATGTTCCCAACTGGAGTTTCCCGTCCGAAACGATCACCTGCGCGGACGAGCCCATCATGCTGGCTTTCACGTGCGCGGCCGTGTTTCCCTCAAAATGACTGTAGCCTCCCGTCCAGGGAGCCACTCGATCCAGCACCAGTTCCATGTCGGCCGTCACGTCGGGGTCGGCGTTCTCGTTGATCGTCACCCCCGCGGTCGTATGCGGAATGAAAATCGTGACCACGCCTTCCGTAATCCGTTCCGCGGAAACGAGATCAGACACCTGTTGGTCGATGTTGACGAAATCGGTTCGGGATCGGGTTTGGACGCTGAATTTTTTCATTGAGATCACTCTATCCGAACCCGCCGGATTTTGAAGCGGAAAGTTCTCCGCCATCGTAAAAAAGTCGGCCTAGGCTTCCCTTCATTGGTCCTGAAGCCTTAAATTAGATGGTTAGAGAGAAGGTTGCCGCGTGCTGGAAATACTTGAAGACCATTTGATGACGTTGCTGGGCATGGCGGCTTTGCTGTTCTGCTCCGCGTTTTTTTCCGGCACGGAATCCGCGCTGTTCTCGTTGAGCCGCGAGCAAATCAAGCGGCTGCGAAACGAGGGGCGCGGCGTCGAGTCGATGCTGCACCTGCTGACCACCAATCCGACCGGATTGCTGGTCGCGATTCTTTTCGGCAATCTGGTGGTGAACATCCTCTTTTTCTGCGTCAGCTCGGTGTTGGGCTTGAAGGTCGCCGCCCATTTTGGCGATTGGGGGCAGACGATCGTCGGCGTCGGCGTGCTGTTGTCGGTCATCCTATTTGGCGAAATCTTGCCCAAAGCCGTCGGAATTTCGTTTCCCGACCGCGTCATGCGGACCAATTCGTTGCCGCTTTTGATCTGGTTCCACGCCATGGGGCCGCCGCGGCGGTTTTTGGAACGCGTCACGAAGCGGATGGAGCCCGAGGAAGACCATGCGCGGCTCGTCGACGCCGAGGAGCTCAAGATGCTCATCGAAGCCACGCATCATGATTCGACCTTTGGGAAGCAGGAAAAGGCGATCGTCGAGGATATCGTCAATCTGCCCGAGATTCGCGTGCGGGAGATCATGGTGCCGCGGGTGAAGCAGCTTTTCCGCCGGGCCGACGCGCCGGCGGGCGAGGCGCTGGCCGAGGCCGCGGAGCAGGAGATCGAGCTGATTCCCATCTACGAAGAGGACGAGGACGATATCGTGGGCGTGGTGGAAACCCGCGATCTGTTCGTGAACACGGACCCCGACAAGCCGCTGATCCACTTCTCCAACCCCGTCCGGTTCGTGCCCGAAGCGAAGCGGGCCGACGCCATGCTGCGCGATTTTTTGAACGACGGTCTGCGCATGGTCTGCGTGGTGAACGAATACGGCGGCCTCGCGGGGACGGTCGTGCTCGAGGATTTGCTGGAGGAGGTCGTTGGCGAGTTCGACGTGTTGGAGGAGGCCGCCGTCGAGCAACTCGGCGAATCGAAGTATCGACTGCAAGGCAACCTTGGCATCCGCGAATGGCGCGCGCTGTTTCTCGGTCTTCTGCCGCGCGAGGTGATGCAGGGCCTCGCGCTCGACACGCTCAGCGGTCTGGTGGTTTCGTTGCTCAAGCGCGTGCCCCGCGCCGGCGACGTCGCGCGCATGGGCAATCTGCGCTTCACGGTCGAGACGGTCCGTTCCAACCGGGCCGAGACGGTGCTGCTCGAGCTTGATGGCGGGGAAGGGGGCGCGTCATGATCGTCCAAGCCCTGATCATCATCGCGTTTGGTTTTTTGTTTTCCGCGCTGTTTTCCGGCGTCGAGACCGGCAGCTACATGCTTAATCGCATCCGCTTGCGTCACCGCGCGCGGGAGAAGCGCCGTTCCGCCATCACGCTCTCGAATCTACTGCGCTATCCATACATCTTCATCTACACCATGCTGATCGGAAACAACATCGCGGTCTACGCGGTATCCAAGCAGGTGACGGATCTGTATCTCGCCGCGGGCATGCGAGCCGGCGGGCTCGTCTTGGGCTTCATTCCTTGGAACGCGGAAATGGCCGCGACGCTGACGCTCATGTTCCCGTTGTTCCTGTTCGCGGAGGTGGGGCCGAAGAACCTGTTTCGCAAGCGGGCCGACGTGCTGATGTATCGCCTCGCGGAGTTCATGCGTCTGCTGGTTTTGATTTGCCTGCCCGTCACGATTCCGTTGCGCCAGTTGTTTAAATTCCTGACGCATGGCGACGAGAGCGCCGCGACGCGGGATTTGCACAAACTCTCTCCGGACGCGCTGCGCGACTATTTCGCGGTCAGCGAGAAAGAGGGCTTGATCACCTCGGACCAGAGCCGGATGATGGACAACGTGTCGTCGATGCACCGCGTGCCGATTCGCATGCTGATGACGCCGTTCAAAAAGGTTCCAACCCTGCCGGACACCGCGACGGTCGCCGATTTCAAAGAACTGGTGGCCCGCCGCGAAACAAACGCCGCGGTGCTGACGCGCCGCCACGCCGCGGTCGGCGTTGTTTCGCTCTTTTCCATCGCGAACCGCAGGTTGGCCGACGACGCTCCGTTGAAGCCGTACGCCGACGAACCGCTGAAGCTGCGGGAGAACCGGAACCTGAAATCAGCCTTCTATCGCTTGCGCCGCAATCCCCGTCACAGCGCGGTGGTCGTCGACGCGCGGCAGCATCCCGTCGGCTTCATCCAGTTGGAGGACGTCGCCCGCTACATCGTTAAGAAGTGAGTGTTCGTTCGGAACGGAAGGAGGATTCTCACTCCGGCTTTTCGAGCTTTTTGATCGGAAGCCGGTCGAGCACGTTTTGGATTTGGACGTCCCAGTAGTTCCAGTCGTGCTCGCCGGTGGACTCGGCGTAGGTTAGCCGGAGTCCTTTCTTCGCGGCCGCGGCGCGGAAGTTGACGGAGTCCTGATACAGATAGTCCTCCGTTCCGCAGCGGACGTCGAACTTGGTTTCGGGAACGCTCGTCAGATTGTTGATTTGATGGATCAGGTCGTGCTCCGATTTCGGAACGTTCGCGAGCGATCCGAAGACGGCCTCGAAGGTTCGCGAACGCGATTCGTCCCACTCGTCGTGAATGTGCGAGGCGATGTCGAGCGCGCCGGAAAGCGAGGCCGCGTGGGAAAACCGATCGGGCAGGTCGAGCGCGAGTTTAATGGCGCCGTACCCGCCCATCGACGCGCCCGCGATGAAGGTGTTTTCTTTTTTCGTCGAGACCTTGAACCAGCGCTCCACGAGGGATGGAAGCTCTTCGGAGAGCAGCGACCAGTAGTCGGAGCCGTGCGTCATGTCGCGGTAGAAGCTCTTGTTCGCGTCGGGCATGATCACGGCGAGGTTGTAGTCGCGCGCGTACCGTTCGACGCAGGAGCTCCGGCACCACGAGGTGTGGTCGCCCGAAAGACCGTGCAGCAGATACAGCACCGCGGGCGGCTCGCTCCAGGCCTCGACGTGTTCCGGAAGGATGATGTTCACGCCGACCGAAAGATCGATGGCGCGGGAATAGAAGCGGGTTTCGAGCAGGGCCATGGGGTTCTCCTAAAGCGTTCGCTCGCCTTCGGCGGATTGGCGGATCGCGACGAGCACGTCGCCGAGCCGGAGCCGGGTTTCGGGGCCGGGGTCGAAGGCGTTGGAGCCGTCCGGGTGCTTGACCGCGATGACCATCGCGCCCAGCGATTGGCGGACCCGCGCCTCGGAAAGGGTTTTCCCGAGCATGTCGGACTTTTCCTCGACGGTGTGCTCGAACACCTCGAGCGCGATGCTTTTGTCCATCGCGACGAGCTCGACGAGATCGACCACGGAAGGCCGCGTGAGCAATTGCGCGATTTGGTTGGCGCCGGACGAGATCGGCGAGACGACGCGGGTGGCGCCGGCTTTGCGGAATTTGCGGGCGTTGTCGGGCTCGTGCACGCGGGCGATGACCCGCACCCGGTCGCAGAGTCCCACCGCGGTGAGAGTGAGGAACAGGTTCTCCGCGTCGGAATCGAGCGCCGCGACGAGCGATTCGGCCTCGCATATGCGCGCGTCGTTGAGCGTTTCCTCCTCGGTCGCGTCGCCGAGGAGGTGGGGGATGCCGAGTTCCTCCATTCGTTTCACGAGTTCCTCGTTTTCCTCGATCACGACGAACGATTTGTTCGCGTCGCGTAGTTCCGCGACGACGCGGCTGCCGGTGCGGCCGTAGCCGCAGATGATGACGTGCTGTTTCATTTGGGACAGTTTCTTGCTCATGGTTCTTCTCCCGAAAACGTTGCTGATGCTGCGCTGAAACATGAATTCGGCGAGGCGGCCGAGGCTGTAGGCCATGACGCCGACGCCGCCGAAAATCAGCAGCGTGGTGAACAAGCGCCCCGCGTCGGAAAGCGGGTGCACCTCGGTGATGCCGACGGTGGAGACGGTGATGACGGTCATGTAGAACGCGTCGAGCCAGCCCCAGCCTTCCACGACGCGGTAGCCGATGGTGCCGAAAAACAACACGAGCAGGATTCCGATGACGCCTTTTCGGAGTCCGGACGCGAGCTGTTCGTTGATGACCTTGTTACGCATGGATTCATTAAACCCGATGGAATCGGCTCTTTCCAAACCTAATTTCTTTTTAGTAGCTTCGGCTTCGAGGTTTTATGCATTCAATTACCAGAAAGCTGTTTCTCTACAACGTCGTGTTGCTCGCCGGGTGTTCCAGCGTGAAAACGGTGGAGGCCAAGACGCCCGCGGGAACCGTTTCGCTTTCCTACGTCGCGCGCCTCTACTCCATGAAAACGTCGATGTTCGGCAAGAACATGGTGCTTCAAAACAAGTACAACAAGCTGGAAGTGGAAACCAATAGCCGCCGCGCCTGGATCAACGGCGTGATGGTCTGGCTGCACGAACCCTGCCGCAAGCACGGAACGCAATGGACGATCCGCGAGGTGGATTTCAAAAAAGGTATCGATCCGATTCTGCGTTCCTACGCCTACGCGCCGAAAGCCATGCCGCGGCTCGTCGTGATCGATCCCGGCCATGGCGGCAAGGACAGCGGCGCGAGCGGCCCGAACAAGGTCCGCGAGAAGGAGGTCGTTCTCGATATTTCCCACCGCGTGCGCAAGCACCTCGAGTCCAAAAACATTCAGGTCAAAATGACGCGCTCGGGCGACACCTATCCAACGCTCGACCAACGCTCCGCCTATACCTACAAGGTCGGAGGCGATCTTTTCCTGAGTATTCACGCCGACGGCGCCGCAAGCCCGCAAGCCCGCGGCGTCGAGACGTTCATCACCTCCGCGTCCGGTTACGATTCCAGTAATTATTACGGGCAGGCCGGCGACAAGTCCTCCCAACGCAACAACGAGCACGACGCGGCCAACGCCATTCTCGGATTCTCCATCCAAAGCAATCTCGTCAAGGCGTCCAAGCGCGACGACCGAGGGCTGCGCCGCGCCCGTTTTTCCGTCATCAAAAAAGCGCCATGCCCCGCGGCGCTGGTGGAGTGCGGCTTCCTGACCAATCCAACCGAGGAGTCGCTGTTGAACAGCGCGAGCTATCGCGAAAGCGTCGCCCGCGGCATCGCCAACGGCGTGCTGGGTTACTTCACGCTGGTCAAGCGGGCGCGGAAATAGAACGCGCCGCGCGGGGGAAATCCGCCGTTCGGACTTGCAACCTTTCCGCGATCGAGTAGCGTGCCTGTTTGTTCGCTAGGGGAGCGGTGAGACCCGCTGAGATTCCAACCCTTGGAACCTGCGCGGGTCATGCCGTGAAGGGAAGCGATGACGCCTTCCTTTCCATGACCGCGCGTTCGAAGACAACGAATGGTGAGGCGTTATGAGTGGTTACGGTAAATATTTTCCCCGGTCCGAAAAAACCTATGTCGAAGGATCGCGGCCCGACATCCGCGTTCCGTTCCGGACGATCAAGCTGCACGGCGACAACGCGGACCTGCCCGTCTACGACGTGAGCGGACCCTACACGGATCCCTCGTTCGAGCCGGACCTCAAGCAAGGCCTCCCCGCCATTCGCGACAACTGGATCGCGGAACGCGGCGACGTCGAGATTCACGAGTCGGGCGTCGAACTTCTCTCGAATTCTGAAAAGGCCTTCAAAGGGCTGAGCCGCCGTCCGCTGCGCGCCAAGGACGGCCAGTCCGTCACGCAGCTGACCTACGCGCGAAACGGCGTCGTCACGCCCGAGATGGAATACGTCGCGATCCGCGAATGGGTCGAACCGGAATTCGTCCGCGAAGAGGTCGCCGCGGGCCGCGCCGTCATCCCGCTCAACATCAACCACCCCGAGGCCGAACCGATGATCATCGGCCGAAAGTTCCGCACCAAGATCAACGCCAACATCGGCAACTCCGCGCTCGGCTCCTCCATCGAGGAGGAGGTCGATAAAATGCAATGGGCCACGCTCTGGGGCGCCGACACCGTGATGGATCTTTCCACCGGCGCCGACATCCACGACACCCGCGAGTGGATCGTCCGCAACTCGCCGACGCCCATCGGCACCGTGCCGCTCTACCAAGCGCTCAAGAAAATCGACGACGACGCGGACGGGCTGAGTTGGGAGCTTTACCGCGACACGCTCATCGAGCAGGCGGAGCAGGGGATCGACTATTTCACCATCCACGCGGGCGTCCTGAAAAAGGACATTCAACTCGTCAAGGAGCGCAAGCTCGGCATCGTTAGCCGCGGCGGATCCGTGCTCGCGAAATGGATGATCGACCACGATCAGGAAAACTTCCTCTACACCCACTTCCGCGAGATCTGCGAGATCATGCGCGCCTACGACATCACCTTTTCGCTGGGCGACGGCATGCGGCCGGGTTGCATCGCCGACGCGAACGACGAAGCCCAGCTCTCCGAATTGAAAACGCTCGGCGAGCTGACGAAGATCGCGTGGGAATATGGCTGCCAGGTCATGATCGAAGGGCCCGGCCACGTGCCGCTCGACAAGATCAAGGTCAACATTGACAAGCAACTCGAAGCGTGTTTCGAGGCGCCGTTCTACACGCTCGCCCCGCTGGTCACCGATATCGCGGCGGGCTACGACCACATCAACTCCGCCATCGGCGGCGCGGTGATCGGGTGGTATGGAACCTCCATGCTCTGCTACGTCACGCCGAAGGAGCACCTC
>JARFRL010000480.1 GCA_029287275.1 Pontiella desulfatans | reverse complement strand
CTCCAACCCCTGCCCGCAGTGGCCCGCGAACCTCAAGACCGACTACGGACAGCAGGAGGCCATCAACCTGCAGGGCAAGTATACGCGCAACTTCTCCGTCATGACCACCAAGTTCGAGGGCGACGCCGATGGGACCCTCGTCGCGATCCACACCATCGACTTCGAGTGGGTCGACCACGGAAACGGAGGCAAGATGCCCACGGCACTCGAAGGCCCCGAACAGAGGATCGAAGCCGATCTCGTGCTGCTGGCCATGGGCTTTCTCGGACCGGAAGATCCCGTCGCGGAGCAACTCGGCGTCGAACGTGACGCCCGCTCGAACTACAAAGCCGAGCACGAGGTGTACACCACCAACGTCGACAGCGTCTTCGCCGCGGGCGACTCCCGCCGCGGGCAGTCCCTCGTCGTGTGGGCCATCAACGAAGGCCGCGGTTGCGCCCGCGAGGTGGATAAATACCTCATGGGCGACACCATCCTTCCGTAATCGGCGTCCAACCGAGCGCGATCAACCCGGAGCCTCCGAGAGGAACTCCGGGTTTTCTTTTTGGGCGGATTGGATGTTCGACTTGATGCTCGCCCGACGCTATAGGAAACTAGAAACTACGTTCGTTTAGATATGGAGGTGATTAATGTATTCAGAGTTCGAGCACTTACAGCCAGTGACGCAGGAGTTGTCGGATGGGTCTGAAAAGTGGATGCGAAAACATCTCAACGATCGTCCCTATTTCGTTAAGCGCATTCGAACTTACAATGAGCTCAGCGAGCTTCTTGCACCTTTAAGAGGAGACAGTGCGGGTTTGGTTTTTAGGGGACAAGCCTCTTGGAGATGGAAGCTTTATTCAAAATATGAAAGAGCTTTGCAGGAGGTAGATAAACGAACTGGGAATATTAGTCACAGAGGACGCAAGATACACGTCGAAAATAAAGACCCTGCCCTCAAAGCAATTAAAAGAAGGTTAGACATTCACGGGGCTGAATATGACGGGCAACTTTTGGCGGTTTTGCAGCATTACGGAGCTTCTACAACCTTGCTGGACTGGACGGCATCTGTTGATGTCGCTTTATTCTTCGCGGCTAAATATTCGGCTTCTCCATGTACCAAATACGGAACGGTATTTATTTGCAACACGCAACGCGTCAATAAGGAACGGAATGTAGATGGAGAATCTAGAACGTTCTGCGGCTCGAAGTTCTATGAAACAAATGGGTTTTTTGATCAGAGACTGCATGTTCAAAAAGGGCTGTTTTTGATGACTCCATTGCGCGGGCTATCTGGCTTTATACCCAGTCCGCTAGATGACGCGGCGAAAGGAAAAATCGCTGAGCAATCAGATATGCCTCCACCTTCGAACACACTGTTCAAAGTCAATTTTAGTAGATCGCTCTGTTCGCAAATATTAGATGATCTAGAAAAGCGCGGCGTTACTTACGAAACGTTGTTCCCTCGCGAGATGGAGGATGTTTGCAAACAGGTCGAGTTAGATATACTGGGAAAACTAAGCGGCTAACGCTCACGGATCGTTGGCGTGGAGGTCTTCCTCGTCGAAAATCGCTTTTTTGATCACGCCCAGTTCCGCGCACAGAACCTCGCCGATCTCGATGGCGGGCTCGCGGTCGACGCGGCTGGAGAGGTCCTCGGTTTTCTCGTAGATGGTTTCGGGATGGTCCGCGCCCGGCGCGACGCGGCGGACCTCGAAGCGGTATTCGTGTTCCGCGCCGTCGGCCTGGGTGACGAACAGATGATGGTCGATTCCTTGGTGCAGAAACCGATCCTCGGCGATGATGTGACCTCTCATGGCGAGCCTCCGTTGACTGACGGTAGAATACCGCCGTTCCCAAAGATTGCAAAGTTGGTTTTCCAGCCGATATAAAACCGATACATTGCCTCGCATGTCCAAACACAAAACCCATGTCGCGTTGAAAAATGGAAGTCGCCACGCGCCCGAGCAAGTGGTCGCGGAGTTGTTGCGCGCGCGGTTCGGCGCGTCGACCGCTCCGGTCTTGGTCGCGGTGGGCGGGCCGGGAGGAACCGGCAAGACGACCTTCGCGAAGGCGCTGGCCGAACGGCTGTCCGACGCGGTGGTTGCGCGGTTGGACGACTACAAAACCTCGCGCGCCTTTCGGGCCGAGCGCGGGATCTACGGGCCGCATCCCGAGGCCAACAAGCTGGAGTTGATACGGGAACACCTCGCGGCGTTGAAGATGGGCCGATCCGTTCAAAAACCGGTTTACGACAAGGCCACGGGGGAGGCGGAGCGCGTCGAGGAATTCACCCCCGCGCGATTCGTCGTTCTGGATGGCGAGGTGTCGACCTACGCCGACTTCCGCGAGCTCGTCGACTTCTCGATCTTCATCGACTCCGATTGGAAGACGCAGCTCGCCACCCGCGTCGAGCGCGACATCGAAGCGCGGGGCTACGACCGCGAGAAGGCGATCGCGACCTTTCTGCAGAGCAATTTGCGGGAATTCGCGGAACACGGCGCCGAGAGCAAGGCGTGGGCGGACGCGCATCTGTATCGCGACGCGGAGTATCATCTCGAGATCGAGTCGGTTGAAGACGCGCTGTTTCAGGCGCACGGGAGCCTTTTCGCCGCGGACTACGCCGAGGTGGGAATCAAAGGCCTGATCGTACCGGTGCTTACGCCGTTCGACGCGTCGGGCGCGGTCGACGAGTCCGCGTTCATTCGGCACGTGGAGTTTCTGGCGCTTCACGGCGTTCATCGGATCATGGTGAACGGCACGACCGCGGAGTTTTTCTCGTTGCTGCCGGAGGAGCGCAAGGCGTTGCTCAAAACGGCGCGGCGCTATTTTCCGGGCGTGATCGTCGCGCATGTCGGCGGGTTGGGGTTGAAGCAAAACCTGACCGAGCTGAAGTGGGCGAACGACTTTGGAGCCGACGCCGTCGCGGCGCTGCCGCCGATCTATCCCGCGGGCCTTTCGGAGGCGGGGATCGTTGATTACTTCACCGCGCTCGAGGCCGCCGCGGAGATTCCGTTCATCCTCTACAACTTTCCGAAACACGCGGGCAACGCGATCACGCCGGAGATTCTGAAGGCCGTGCCGCATTACGCCATCAAGGATTCCGCTCAAAACCTGGCGTTAATGGAACACACGCCGCGCTACTTCGTGGGTTCGAGCACCAACGTTTACGCGCCGATTCAGCAAGGCGCGGCCGGCTTCGTGGCCGCGACGGCCAACGTCCGTCCGGAGCTTTACGCGGCGATGGAGATGCTGGCGGTCGCGGCCAAGGTCGAGGAGGCCGCGGTGATGCAGCAAGAGGTCAAAGCCTACAGCGCGCGGTTCAGCGCGGGCGGCGTTCCCATGCTGAAGCAGGCGTTGGCGCGGAAGCTCGCGGATTATCCAATTCATGTCAGATGCCCGTTGCTTCGGCCGGACCTGCCCGGTAAATAACGCGCCCCTCTCGGCGCTCGCGTGAAGAGCCGTCACCGTTCTTGACAACAAACGGCTCTTCATTTAGACACCTGTGACATAGGCGATTGTTTACAAGTTGTTTTTCCAAGCCTCTTATAAGGGCGAAAAGGCCCGTTGAAATCGATGAATCCGTGTAGGACGACGAAGTCGGGCAAGGATCTGGAATAGAACGGCAGGAATGAAAGCACGATGAAAAATGGTAATACGAGTGTTCTGATTGTTGACGACCAGGTGATCGTGCGCGAGACCACGGCCCAACTGCTGCGCCTCAAGGGCTACGAGGTGGTTACTGAGGAAAGCGGAACGGCGGCGGTTGAATACTATCGGGAATCGTGGGAAAGCCTTGATGTCGTGATTCTGGACATGAACATGCCGGTGATGAGTGGACACGAAGCGCTCATGGCCATGCGTCAGATAAACGCCGACGTAAAAGCCCTTTTTTACACGGGCGACAATCTTGACGACAGAGCGGACGAGCCGCTGATTGAAGGGCCGGTTTCTTATATTCAAAAACCGTTTCGCAACCGGGATCTGATTGAGAAAATAAACCAGGTCTTGAGTTGATGATGGCCGCGGCCTGGAAGGCTTCGGAAGCTCCGGAGGGCGCGGTCATTCGGGCTCTTTATCGTCTACAATCAGGCGCGAACGACACGGGCGCGCGACTTCGCTAAACCCCCTTTCGGCCGGTATCGGCGTCCGCGATGCCCGAACCTTGACGCGGAGAGCCGCTTGGCGCCTCGACGCCACGCTTCTCGATCAAGCAACGCGTCGAGGAGGTCACCTTGACAAAATCTCTATTTTCCAATAAACGTTTAACCATGAAATTGTTCTCTGAAGCGCCGTCCACAGGCGGGCGACC
>JARFRL010000477.1 GCA_029287275.1 Pontiella desulfatans | reverse complement strand
TCCATTCTGGAAGATCTGGGCGACATGGCCGCGCCGGGCGTCGACGTCGATAGCTTGCTACGCGAAGCCGGAATCCAGGAGGAGTTCCCCGAAAACGTGGTGGCGGAGGCGAACGCGCTTTCCGGCGAGGTGACGCCGGAGAAATTGGAAGGCCGCCGCGATCTGCGCGACGCGGTCACCTTCACGATCGACCCCGAGACCGCGAAGGATTACGACGACGCGGTCTCGCTGGAGCCCCATCCGGACGGCGGCTGGACGCTTGGCGTGCATATCGCCGACGTTTCGACCTATGTCCAACCGGGCTCGCTGATCGACAAGGAAGCGTTCCAGCGCGGCAACAGCATTTATCTCGTCGATCGCGCCGTGATGATGTTGCCGAAGGAGCTGACCACCAAGGTCTGCAGCCTGAATCCTGAAAACGATCATCTTTCGCACACCGCGGAGATTCATTTGAGCGAGGACGGCGAAATGGTGGGATACGAAACCTTCCCGTCCGTCATCCATTCCAAGGCGCGGCTGACCTACACCCAGGTTCAGAAGTTCATCGACGGCGAGCCGGATCACGAAATTCCGAAGCAGGTTCTTCAACGGCTCGAAAACCTATGGCCGCTCGTTCAAAAAGTTCGCGCCGCGCGCGTCGCCAATGGGTCCATCGAAATCAGCACGCCGGAGATCGAGATCAAGCTGAACGACAAGGGCAAGGTGGAGAAAATGACGCCGCGTTCGGAGTCGAAAGAAGCCTATGGTCTGATCGAGGACTGCATGTTGCTCGCGAACCGGGCCGTCGCGGAAATCCTCATCGCGGCCGAAAAACCGGCGATTTACCGCGTGCATGAAGAACCGGAAGACGAACAATGGGCCGCGATGGGCATGGAGTTGCAAGCGCTCGGCATACCGGTTCTTCCTCAAGATCGGCATGAAATCAACCAGGCGGTGAAGTTGGCCGCCGGCAGCGCGGTGCAATACACCGCGAACCTGGCGATCCTGCGGAACTTCAAACGGGCGGAATATTCCTCGACCCAGATCGGCCATTTTGGATTGGCGTTCGACGACTACACGCACTTCACTTCGCCGATCCGCCGCTATCCGGACCTGCTGGTCCATCGCCTGCTGAAAGCCGTGGAGCTTGGCGCGGAGTTTCCGATCGCGGGCGATCAGATCGAGCAAATCGCGACGCACTGCAACGAAACGGAAAAGAAAGCCGACGAGTTGGAGAAGAAAAGCACCGAGAAAAAGCGGATCGCGTACTACAAGGATCTGATCAACTCCGCCCCGACGAAAACGTTCAAGGGGTATATCGTGTCGATCAAAGGAAAAGGCATGATCGTCGAGCTGCCCGACTCGCTCCAGCGCGGCATGATTACTTTCGCGTCGGTCACCTCGGATTGGTTGGAAGCGAATAGCGAGATGACGCAAGCCGTGACCAAAAGCGGCAAAGTGAAATTCACCATCGGTCAGGAGATCGAGGTCGCGTTGGCCAAAGTGGATGCCGCCCGCGGGTTCATTGATTTCGTGTTGGCGGATCAGATCGCGAAACCCCGCCGTCAGCGAGAGCGACGCCCGCGGATCGAGCCGGATATGAAAACCGGAAAACCGCGCCAGAAAGGTAAAACGCGTCGTCGTAGACGCTGATTTCTAGCCGGCGACGCGAATACGTTCCGTTTCTCTGCCGGCCATAAAACGCGCCGCCATGAAACAGTTCGACCGATGCTCGCAAAGCAATCCGCAGTATTCGACGCGCCACTTTTCGCTCATCACGCCAAGATCGTGGGCGGTGAAGTCTTTTTCGGCTTCCTGCCAAGAGACGCAGCGTCCTTCGGCCTTGGATAGATCCGCGCGGTGTTCATTGACGGACTCGCGGTACTGAATGATCTGCCAATCGAGTAGTTCGTGAAAACCATTGCAG
>JARFRL010000461.1 GCA_029287275.1 Pontiella desulfatans | reverse complement strand
GCGTGTAGCCCGATTTTTCGCATAGGACCTGCCCCTGACTGAGGAGCTCCTGAACGACGCCGGCGATTTTTCCGTCGCGCTGTTCCGCGTATACCCAAAGTTCTTTTTCCGCGCTCATAGTATGTGTTGACCCTTCAGTTTTCCGATCAGTTCGGTGATCATTTCAGACGGTTCGCCGGAGAGAATCTCCTTGTTCAGTTTGACCGGTGGCGCGAAGACCTTCGAGACCTTGGTCGGGGAACCGGCGAGACCAATGTAGTCTTCGCGCGGCTCGAGCTCTTCGAACCCCCAGCAGGGAATTTCGGCCTTTTTCGCGGCCATTTTCTTTTTGAGCGACGGCATCCGCAACTCGTTGGCCTCTTTCACGACGGTCAGCGCGCAAGGCATGTCGACGTCCCAAATTTCGTAGCCGTCTTCGGTGACCTTGTCCACTTTCAGCGTTTCGCCCGTGACTTCGACGCCCTTCGCGTAGGTGAGCATCGGGATGTCCATGAAATGCGCGACGCCCGGACCGACTTGCGCGGTGTCGCCGTCGATGGCCTGTTTGCCGAAGAGCACCAGATCCACGCCTTCGATCTTTTTGATCGCGAGGCTGAGCGTGTAGGAGGTCGCCCAAGTGTCGGCGCCGCCGAATTTGCGGTCCGAAACCAGAATGGCTTCATCGGCGCCGTGCGAGAGCGCGGTGCGCAGCGCTTGATCGGCTTGCGGCGGCCCCATGGAGACGACGGTGACTTTTCCGCCGTGCAGATCTTTGAGTTGAAGCGCCATTTCGAGCGCGTTTTCATCGAACGGATTGATGATGGATGGAACTCCCGCGCGATTCAGACGATTGGTTTCACGATCGATCGTGACCTTGTCCGAATCGGGGACCTGCTTAACGCAAACAACGATGTGCATGAACACCCCTTTCCCGAGTTGATAAACAAAAAACCAGAATATGAAAACAGACGACTTCGCTCAAGATGAAACGCCCACAAAAACCCCGTGTTTAAAACTTACACAGGTGCCAATGGCCGCGCCCCTCAAGCTTCCCGTGCTTAAAGCGAGGCGCGACGCCTGACAGCTTTTTTAAAACTTGGCATCTGGATTGCAATAAGAGCCCAGACATTTAAAAACTTAGGGAGAAAATATGAACAAACACCATTTCGTGGCGACGATCGCCATCGCGGGAGTGAACCTCGCGGCGACGGTCCTGGCCGATATTAATTGGTCCATCGTCGACTCCGAATGGATCGCGGTGAAAACCGGAACCAATTTTTACAACGACGTGCTGGGCGATCAAAGCCCCGCGTCCACCGATCTGATTGGCACCGCCGATTCGTATTCCGCCGGATACTGGGCCTTCGTTGAAGACGGGGATGTTACCGCGGAAGGCGCCGCCGACGCGTTCATGTTCAGAATGCGGGTTGGAGGAAATGGCGGAAACTATGTCTGGCAGGCGCACCTGAACACGGACGCGAACACCAACGACGTGGAATTCATTTTCGAGGTGGTGCAATCCGGCAGCCCATCCGACCAGAGCGTACAGTTGATCGCCACGGAGTCTGTAGGACCCACCTTGGCCGACATCACCGTCGCGAATAAAGCGCTTCCCGCGTGGGAAGGCGGTCTCGGCGCGTATTCGCGTTGGACGCAAGTCAGCGACAGCACCGACTACTATGTCGATTTCGCGATTCCCTGGACCATCTTCACCAACATCACGGACGTGACGCGCCTCGAGGATATACAAGCCGTGCTATCCACTTCATCGACGCACGCCGGCATCAATAAAGACGCGCCGCTTGGAGGCGATCTGTCGCAACAGATCAGCAGCGCCCTTTCGAGCAATATTCCCGAGCCGACCGCGATCACCTTGATCGTCGCGATCGGTGGAGGAATCCTGGTTGCGCGGCGCCTTTTCAAAGTCGGCTACTAAACCGGAGACGCGCATGATCGCCCACAACCAACGAACCCGACAAAAACAGTAATATATTGCGCATATCATTAACATTGTTGCGCTTACGAGTTCATCCCCTCCGACGAGAATGATACACTCCCCTTATGTTTATACCGGGAGGGCGTTATGAAGGATGTGAAACGTGTTGTTCTCGTGGCGATCGCCACGTTCGTGGTAGTGGGGTCGGACGCGAAAAACCCAATACGGACCGCGTTCTTCTCTGAATATCCCGCCGCGAACGGAACGCGGCTGTCCGATCTGACCAGCAACGCCGGTCATTGCGGCGTCTGCCATTATGATTTTGATGGAGGCGGAACGCGTAATCCTTATGGGCAGGCCATCGAAAACGCGATCTCGGGGAAAGACTACATCGGCGCGATTCGGGCCGTGGCCTATCTTGATTCCGACGGCGACGGCGCGACCAACATCGTCGAGATCACCGACACCACGACATATGGCAACACGCCGACGTTTCCTGGGCTCACCGCGGGCAACATCGGCAACGTCACTCACGTGACGGCTTCCGAGATTCAAGATCATCTCACGCCCTCAACAGGCGAGGACAACGATCCGCCCAACGTGACCGTGCTCAGCCCCAATGGCGGCGAAACCGCGACGGGCGACGCGAAGACCGTCATCACGTGGACGGCCACCGACTCGAGTGGCATCGCCAGCGTTGAACTATCCCTATCCCTCGATGGAGGAGCGTCCTACTCCCCCGTCGCGCTCAACCTTCCAAACTCCGGAAGCTTCGACTGGTACGTCGCGAACCGCCCCTCCAGCAACGCGCTGATTAAAGTCGAGGCCGTTGACAACGCGCTTAACAAAAGTGAGGACGAAAGCGACGCGGTCTTCAGCGTCATCTCCCCCTCGGGAGGAATCGCCCCCACCACCCTGCGCGATTTCGACCTTCCCGGCAGTCAGCCGCTGGTCGATTCCGGTCTAACCCAAGCGAATCCGGACAGTTGCGCCTCGTGCCATGGCGGATATAGCCCGGACCACGAACCCTACATGAATTGGATGGGCAGCATGATGGCGCAAGCCTCGATCGATCCCATCTTCAAAGCCAATATGAGCATCGCGAACCAAGACGCGCCGGATTCCGGCGATCTTTGCCTGCGCTGCCACAACTCCCGCGGTTGGCTCGATGGGAGATCCACCCCGACCGACGGAAGCCGGATGCTTCCCGAAGACCAGCGCGGCGTCTCCTGCGACTTATGCCACCGATTGGTGGACCCCGTTTATCAGCCCGGACTTTCGCCCATTGAAGACGGGGACATACTGGATGAACTGGAACAGATTCCGGCGCACCCGGGCAACGGCATGTATGTGTTCGACCCAAACTCCCACCGCCGCGGGCCGTTCGCCGATTCCGTGAGCCCGCATCTCGACCTCGTCTCCCCGTTCCACCAGGACGCCGCGATTTGCGGAACCTGTCACGATGTGAGCAACCCCGTGTTCATCCGCGACGGCACCAACGTGGAATACGTCGCGAACGACTTCGACGCGGCGCCCGAAACCGATTCCCCCTATGAGTTGATGCCCGTCGAGCGGACGTATAGCGAGTGGCTTCACAGCGCGTACAACACCTCGAACGGCGTCTACGCCCCGCAATTCGCGGGCAACAAACCCGGTGGCATGGTGTCCACCTGCCAAGATTGTCACATGCCCGACATCGCCGGACACGGCGCGGATCCGGATCAATATCCCGGCGCCCCGCTCCGCGCGGACCTCCCCCTCCACGACATGACGGGCGGAAGTGTTTGGCTTCCAAACCTGCTGCCCGCGTACGCCGGACTCGGCCCGAATGAAGCCGCCGCGCTCTCGAACGGAGCGCACCGCGCCAACTATATGCTCGAAAAGGCCGCCCGCGTTCAGGCGACCCGCGAGGAAGACCAGCTGAAGGTCATGGTCATCAACGACACCGGACACAAGCTCCCAACCGGTTATCCGGAAGGTCGCCGCATGTGGATCAACGTCCAATTTCATGACCAGGAAGGCGTTCTGATTTCCGAATCGGGTGGATACGACTATTCCACCGGACTGCTGACGAACGACACGATGATCTATGAAATCCACCCCGGCATCGGCACCAATCTCGCCGCGGCTCTCGGCGACGATTTCGACCCCGGTCCCTCGCTTCACTTCGTGTTGAACAACCAGATCTATGAAGACAATCGCATTCCGCCGCGCGGCTTTACCAACCGCGTCTTCGAAACCTTCGGCGGCGCGCCGACGGGTCATCACTACGAGGATGGCCAGTATTGGGACAACGCGTACTTCGCGATGCCCGAAGGCGCCGCGAGCGCGCGCGTTCGGCTCTACTATCAAAGCACCAGCAAGGAGTTCATCGAGTTCCTGCGCGACGAGAACACGACGGATTCCAACGGGCAGGAGCTCTACGACCTTTGGGATCAAAACGGCAAATGTCCGCCGGTTCTCATGACCGAAACGTTCTGGCCGGAGAACTTCAGCATCGATTCCTTGTGGTGGATGGTCGACGACTCTCTTGGCATCGCGTTCAATTCGATCTCCGGATACACCTACTGGATCGAGTACGCGGACCAGCTGGGATCCAACCTGACTTGGTACCCCTTCCTAAGCAACGGCTTGCTGGAATCCTTTGGAGGGACCAATACGTTCTTTGACGACTTCACGCCCGCGACTTCCGGATCGGAACCCTCAAGAGGCCAACGATTCTATCGAATCCGAAGATAATTCAGTCCTCCCCGCGCCTCCGGTATTCGCGGTTTTGGAAACGCGCGGACGCCATTAATCCTCGTTTTTCGCAGGAATGACATGATTTCCGACGCGTCATGGCGGACGGCGCGGAATTACCAGCCTCGCTTCCCTCTGATAGAGGTGAAATCCACACGCTCAGGACCTCGGCACGCTAAAATCCGGCGCTTTGGCACCTTAGTTGCTTTTTATATGACGGGATTTAATGCGTGAAGGACGAATGAAGACCTTAAACAACCATCCGAATACGCCGCGT
>JARFRL010000412.1 GCA_029287275.1 Pontiella desulfatans | reverse complement strand
GTCCCAAACGAGGCCGGTGCGCCGCGCGTTGGTCTGGTACCACTGGTACAGTTTCATGCCCGCGCGTTCCGGCGCGTCCGCGGCGGGCTCGAACTCCACCTCGATCTTGCGCTTGGCGATCTCGTCCTCGGTCCAGATTTCCCCCGCGGGAACATGGTGCAGCGCGGTGATGATGTTCGTCACGCCCGGTGTTTGTTGAAGGTTGCGGATCGTCACTTCGTCTTCCGGCCCAAACCACCGCATTCCGGCCCGAACGCGCTCGCGATTCCAGTTTTGATTGAATATTTCGCTCATATCGTCCCCATTGGTAAAAGCGCGCGATACTCGGGGCGCGCCGGTTAAAAAGCAATGAATTTCCTTGTCAAAAAAATGATAAAAGCGTTTTCTCAAACCATTGAGGTGTTGGAGATAGCGCGCTTGACCCGCGCTGATGAACAGGTATGCGCGTACCTGTTAATAAGCTGTTGATGATTCATGAACCGCTAGAGGAGAGAGAAATGATGGAAACAAACCCGAAGAAGTACGACTTGTTGGTCCCGACCAGCATGGGCATCCGGCTGACGCCCGTCGATTCGCAGCCGTTTCACTGTAGCGACACCTTCAAAATGCAGGGCACCAGCGCGGAGACGAACGTCGCGAGCGTCGCGTCCTATCTGGGCCTTCCGGTCAAGGTGTTGACCGCGTTCGTGAAGGGCAGCCCGATCTCCCATTTCATCAAAGACAACCTGAAAAGCCGCCGCATGGATTTCGAGGGGCCGGAGTTCGAGCAGGAGGATCCTTGGGGCTATCGCCACCAGATCAACATGGCCGACAGCGGCTGGGGCTCCCGCGGGCCGCGCGTGCAGAACGACCGCGCCGGTGAAGTCGGCCGCGAGCTGAGCGTCGACGACTTCGACCTCGACCGGATTTTCGGCGAAGAGGGCGTGCGAATCGTCCATCTGTCCGGCCTGATCGCCGCGCTGTCCCCCAAAACCAGCAAGTTCTGTCTGGATATCGCCCGCGTCGCGAAGGAAAACGGCTCGCTGATCTCGTTCGACCTCAACTATCGCGCCAGTTTCTGGAAAGGCCGCGCCGACGAGCTATCCGCCGCGTTCGCCGAAATCGCGTCGCGCTCCGACATCCTGATCGGCAACGAGGAGGACTTCCAGCTTTGCCTCGGCATCGAGGGGCCCGAAGCCGGCGGCGCCGGCCTCGACGAGAAGATCGACGGATTCAAGCAGATGATCGGCCGCGTTCAGGCCGCGTATCCGAACGCGAAATATTTCGCGACCACGCTGCGCGAAGTCATTTCCGCGAACAGCCACATGTGGGGCGCGCTGGTTACGGACGGCGCGGACTGGGAAGTGATCAAGCCGCGGGAAATCGGCGTGCTGGACCGCATCGGCGGCGGCGACGGATTCGTCGGCGGCCTCCTCTACGGGATCCTCAAGGGCTGGGACGTCGAGCAGTGCGCCCGCTTCGGTTGGGCGAGCGGAGCGCTTGCCGCGACGATGCTAACCGACTACGCTCAGCCCGCTGACGAGGATCAGCTTTGGAGCATTTGGGAAGGCAACGCGCGCGTTAAACGATAAGGAGAGAGCAATGAAAGCGGATATTGGACTGATTGGTTTGGCGGTGATGGGCGAGAATCTCGTCCTCAACATGGAAAGCAAAGGCTTCACGGTCGCGGTGTTCAACCGCACGGTGGAGAAGGTCGACAAGTTCGTCTCCGGCCGCGGCGCGGGCAAGAACTTCATCGGCTGTCATAGCATCGAGGAGCTCTGCGCGAGCCTCGAGCGCCCGCGCAAGGTGATGATGCTGGTCAAGGCGGGCGACGCGGTCGACAGCTTCATTGATCAAGTGATTCCCTATCTCGAAGAGGGCGACATCATCATCGACGGCGGCAACAGCCATTATCCCGATTCGATTCGCCGCGCGAAGTATGTCGAAAGCAAGGGGCTGCTATTCATTGGCACCGGCGTTTCCGGCGGCGAGGAAGGCGCGCTGCTCGGCCCGTCGATCATGCCCGGCGGTTCCCCGGCCGCGTGGGAATCGGTGAAGCCGATCTTTCAGAAAAT
>JARFRL010000398.1 GCA_029287275.1 Pontiella desulfatans | reverse complement strand
CACCGGCAACGCGTGGGGGCGTTGACGCGCGCGCGAACGCGTTTAGCCACACCGCGCGATTGGCGCGATCCATACGCTGTGATACATCTGGCCACGCTGTTTTTCACGAGAAGAGGTTTTCATGTTCAAAGCGAGATGGATGGGAAGCGCGCTGGGATTAGCCGTGGTGTTGATCGCCGGTTGCGCGAAAGAAATAAAAAAACCGACGGACCTCAGCGATACGAAGGCGTCGCTGAACTGGATCGCCGAGACGCTGGCCGCGCCACCAGAGACGCTCGGCGGGGCGTATGATCACGCCGTGGAACTCGCCGCCGCCCACCCCGACGACGCGGCCGTCGCCGCGTTCATGTCCGCGAACCAAGCGACGCTCGACGCCATCCCCCAACGCGTGTGCCGCCGGGCCATTGAAACGGGCGACTTCAACGCGTTTGAATGGGCGTTGACCCGCGGCGTCGACGTCACCGCGACCAACGAGGAGCTGCGTAAGATCTGGAAAAAGAATCCCGACTGGAAAAACCGCGCGCTGGAAACCTTTCCATCCACGTTGGGCGTCTTCATGAACGAAGCCGTGAAAGACGTGAACCCGCACTTCTTCGACCAAAACGCCGCCGTGTTCAAAGAGGGTGGGATGAAGCTTCCTCTCCCGCTCACCGCCGCGGAATACGAGAAGAACTACATCCACTTCCTCGGCGTGGAAGCCTCGAAAGCGGCGCGACAAAACGACGCGGAACGAATCGCCTTCCTGCTCGACCACGCGCCGGGACTTCAACAACTCCCCGCCGCGCCGGCCAGCGACCGAAAAAACATCAAAGCCCTCGCCGATCATCTGCTCTACGAAATGAAAGACGAGACGCTCATCGCGCGGCTCGCGGGGCTGGGCTACGTCTTCGAGGGCTTCGACTTGGAAAAGGTCGACTTCAACAGCGCGCTAATCCAAGGCCTCATCGCGAATCCGAAGCAGGCGATCGCCGTCCTCGGGCTCGATCAACCCGGCGATCCGCTCTCGCGCGCCGAGGCCCGCTTCCTGCTCCGACTCCCCGTCAACCAACTCGAGAACCTCCACGACCAACACATCGACGAGGCGATCGAAATGTGCGTCGCGGCGGGCGGCGGCGACAGCGCGGTCGAATTCATTCACCTGAAAGCCGCGAAGAACCCGCTCGAACGCGCGGATTATTTAAAACTCATGGCCTTGGCGATTCAGTACAACGACCTGAAGATCATGGCGTTCGTCAAGAAGCATGGCGACGGCCTCCGCGTGGAAGATCTCGATCTCGCCGTCCTCGCGGGGAATCAGCGCGCGTTCGAGAAATACGCGGCGCCGTTGCTTAAAACCGTTCATCCGACCATGGAGCCGACGGTGCCGGAAGGAGGAATCACCTACGGAAAAATTCGTGAGATTTTCGCGAATGAAAACCAAATGGCGGGTCTTTATCTGGTGAACAAGCTCAAACTCACCGACGCTGAATGGCTTCAGGCCACGCGGGACGAGACGTTGCTGATGGCCGCGTGCAAGGCGGGCAATTCGCTCGTCGCGAAATACCTCGTCGAGAAACAGGACGCGGACGTCAACGCCGTCACCCGCCACACCGTGGCCCAGACCTCGGTGTTCGGCAGCGCGAGCTCGGAGGAGGGCAAGCTGAGCGCGCTCTTTTTCGCCGCGCGCGGCGGCGACGCCGAACTAATCGAATATCTCCTCGCGCGGGGCGCGCGCGTCGACGCGACCTCCTACTTCGGGGCGACGCCGTTGATGTTCGCCGTGAGCGGCGGGCATCTGGACGCGGTTAAGGCGCTGCTTGAAGCGGGCGCCGATCCGAACGCGGAAATGAAAATCGAATTCAAAGACGTCGTTTACGAAAACGGACTGGTTTTCGCCAAGGCGCGTTCCGCGGCGAAGCGCGCTGAAGCGGTGGGCGTCGAAGAGATCATCGCGGCGCTGAAAGCCGCCGGGGCGCGATTCTAATCCGATCCGAGCGCGTTGTTCACCGCGGCCAACAGATCATCCAGTTCAACCGGTTTGTAAAGCACTTGCTCCGCGCCGAACTTTTTGGCCATCGGCAGAAAATCCATCGGCATGGCGTGCATGCCGCCCGAGATCGCGATCACGGGGATGTCCGTTCCTTTTCCGCGAATGGCCATGACGACCTCTAGACCGTCGGTTTCGGGCATCATGATGTCCGTGATGACTAGATCGACCGCTTCGCGCTCCAAGGCGCGCAATCCTTTGCGACCGTCCGGCGCGACCGTCACGTCGTGTCCTTTTCCCGTTAGGAATCGGTTGAACACGTTGAGGATGATTTCGTCGTCGTCGATGATAAGAATCTTGGCCATGGGTTACTCCTTAAAACGATTGTTAGTGGACTACACCTGTAGCTTTTCATCAAGCATTTCCCGCGTGGTTTGGAGTAGCAGCATCGTGCCGACGGGTTTTTCGAGATACCGGAAATCATTGGATTTCATCGCGTCGTGCGTGCTGGAAGAGTGCGAATGACCACTACAAAGCAGCACGGAAAGCCCCGGATTCGCGACTTTCGCCTCTCGGGCGATCTCCAAACCATTGCCGTCAGGCAGAACGACGTTCATCAGAAGCAGATCGAACGCGGTTTCGCCAAGCGCTTGTTCCGCTTCCTTCCGGTTGCTCGCGGCGACGACCTCATACCCGGCGTCGCGCAGCAGGCGCTCGCTCAGCTCCCGCAAAACCGGATCGTCCTCAACGACCAGAATCGACTCGCCACGCCCCTCGGCATGAACCCCCGCGCTGGACTCGCCATCCGCCTGTTCGGCGATCTCGCAACGATCCCGCGCCGGCAAGTAAACGCGGAACGTGGCGCCTTCGCCCACTTTGCTCTCAACATCAATCCATCCGCCGTGCTGTTGCACGATGCCGTACACGACCGAAAGCCCCAGCCCGGTTCCCTCGCCCACCTTTTTCGTGGTGAAGAACGGCTCGAACAGATGCTCCAGAACGTCGTCGCGAATGCCCGAACCGGTGTCCGCGATGGTTAGACAGACGAAATCGCCCTCGCCCACGTCCACCGAGACGGCGTCTTCGCTCGTCAGGTCGCGCGTCCGCACCACCAAACGCCCGCCGTTCGGCATGGCGTCGCGCGCGTTGATGAACAGGTTCAAAATAATCTGCTCGATCTGGCTCGCGTCCACGCGCACCGGTTTGATTTCCTGGCGCAGATCGAACACGAACTCGACGTTCGCGACGAAAAGTCGGCGCGCCATCTTCTCGTTGCGGCGAATGATCTCGTTGAGATCCAGCACCGCGTAAAGAACGTCGTGCTTGCGGCTCAGCGTGAGTAGTTGCCGCGTCAAGTCCGCGGCGCGACGGGCCGCCTTGCGAATCTCCTCGGCGTCCTCGTGTTGCGGCGTGCCCTCGGCCAATTCCGCGATCAACATGCCGCTGAATCCCAGAATCGACTGCAGGATGTTGTTGAAGTCGTGCGCGACCCCGCCGGCCAGCCGCCCGACCGCGTCCATCTTCTGCGCGTGGCGAACATGCTCCTCCAGCTCGACCTGTTTGCTTACGTCGCGGATCGTCATGACGTGGTTCACGATTTGCTCCGCGCCGTCGCGCACCGGAGAGACCACGACCTCGACGGTCTGGGCGAAGGCCTGCGCGCGTTGATTGACGACGAGCCCGCGCCGTGATTCGCCGCGCTCGATCGTACTCCAGACGCGGGGAAAGAATTCGTCGTCGCGCCGCCCGCTCTTGATGGCGGCGAGATGCTGGCCGACGCTATCGTCTTTCGAGCGGCCCGTCACCGTTTCGAAGGCGGGGTTCACGTATTTGACGACGCCTTCCACATCGATGATGACGATCGCCTCGGTCGATTGATTGATCGCGGCGAATAGTCGGGCGCGCTCCTCTCCCAACGCCTTGCGCTCTGTAATGTCCTGATAGGCGCCCAGCACGCCGATGATTTCGCCCCCCGCGTCGCGGATGGGCACTTTGCTGGTGCTCAACCAACGTTTTCTTCCGTCGGGGCGCGTCTGGACTTCCTCGAAATTAACGCGTGAAACGCCACTGTCCATCACCGCCTTGTCGTCGGCGCGGAACTGTTCCGCCTCGGTGTCGCCCCAGCTCATTTCGTAGTCGTTTTTACCGACGAGCTCTTCCGGATCGCCCAGTCCGGAGTCCTTCGCGAACGCGATGTTGCTCCCGAGAAAGGTCGAGTTCAAATCCTTCCAGAAGACACGGGCGGGAATCGTGTCGATGATGGTCCGCAAGAACCGGCGCGACTCCTCGATCTCCTTGTCGAACTCCTTGCGTTGCGTGACGTCGCGCGCGACGCCCTGAATGGATTCCAGTTCGCCGCGCGGTCCATATACGGCGCTGGTCGCGAGTTCAAGCCAGACCCTGTGGCCTTCTTTATGCCGGATTTCGAAGGTGAAATTGCCCGCGTCGGGATTGTTTTCCAGCCGCCGGCGTAAACGGGCGAGCGTCGTTTCGTGATACTCGGGCAGAATGAGATCAAACATGTTCATGGTTAGAATCTCACTCGCCGCGTAGCCCGAAACCTCCCGCGCCGCCGCGTTGGCGAAGATGTAGTTGCCTTCCGGGTCAATCTGGAAGATCACGTCCTTGGTGTTGTCGATGATGTGCTCAAGCTCCTGCCGCGCCCGCAGGATGGCGTCTTCCGCGGCGCGGCGCGCCGTGTCATCGGATAAAACGACGCCCAAATAGCCGGGCTTCGCGACGAAAATCCAGACCGAAAGATATTTCGCGAGAGAACTCATTCGGCCTTCAAACGACGAGGACCTACCCGTCCGCGCGACCTTGGCGAAAACCTCGATCCAACCATCCTCCAACGGGTCGAAACACTCCGAAATCAACCGCCCGATCATCTCGCTTCGACGCCCGTCCGCGAGCTGTTCGGCGGCACGGTTCACCTGCGTGACTCTGAAATCCAACGGGTTTCCGGATTCGTTATCGACCGCCTGTAGCATCATGAAACCGGTCGTCATGTTCTCGAACAGCTGCCGGTAGTCGCGTTCGCTCTCGGTCAGCGCCGCGACCATTCGCCGCCGGCGCGTGACGTCCCAGTTGGTTCCGATCGCTCGGATGGGCCGCCCGCCAGGATCGCGTTCGATCTCCGCGAGCGCCTTGATGCAATGCTCGCTTTCGTCGTCCCACAGCACGCGGAACTCCGCCTCGAACAGCGCGCCTTCCTCGACGGCGCGCTGGAACACGTGCTCCGTCGCCTCCAGATCGTCGGCTAGCAGGCGCCTCCGCCACGCGTGGAACGTCCCCTCGAACGAGTCCGGGTCCATGCCGTAGAGCTTGAACATCTGGTCGTCCCAGATGAGTTCGTCGCGCGCGAAATCATATTCCCAAATACCGATTTTCGCCGCGTCCGTCGCGAGGCGAAGACGTTCAACGCTCTCATTGCGGGCTTGTTCAGCGGCCTTGCGCTCCGTGACGTCGCGGCCGACGCCGATGATCTCGACCACGTTTCCCCGCTCGTCCAGCACGCCGGAGTCCTCCCACGCGAGCCACCGCCAGCCATTTTTGGTAAGGGCGCGTTGTTCCATGTAGGCCCGGTGCGGCGGCTCGAAAACTTTGGCGAACTCCGTCGCGGTCGAGACTTGATCTTCCTCGTGGACCAGCGGCATGAAGGTGTTGCCGAGCAACGACGCCTCACTCTTGCCGAACGTGTCGCAGTAGGATGGGCTCACATAAAGAAAACGCTTTTCCAAATCCACCTTGACCACGAGATCCGTGTGATTTTCCACCAGCAAGCGATAGCGTTCCTCGCTATCGCTCAACTCCGAGGTTCGGGCAATTATCTGACGCTTGGACAGCCCAATAAAAACGGACAGAAGCAGCATGCCGAGAAGCGTGGCGCCCAGCGCGCCCCAAATCCAAAACGGCACCCGCGACACCAACGCGACGTCCGTCCCAAACCAATTTTCAAAACACGCGTAATAAAAGGATCGCTCGTCCGCTTTCCACTTTTTCAGCACCGTGTCGATATCATTCAGCACGTCGCCATCGCGGCCTTTCTTCGCGGCGAAAAACACGGGAGCGGGCGAAAACAGGATCGAGGTGCCGACCAAATCATGCCGAGGCGCGTGGCGCAGCCCGTAATGACTCGGAAGAACGCACGCGTCAATGGCTCCATGCTCGGCCGCCACCAAAATCTCCTCGTGCGTGTCGTACTCGACAATTTCGTAATGAATGCCGAACGCGTCCGCGAGTTTGATGAAATTTTTCCCGTTGATGTCCGCGCGCATGACGCCGACCAGGCGACCCTCCAGATCGAGCACGCTTTCAATCCCCGCGTCGGGATGGACATAAACCTGCCCCCACACCTCGAGAACCCGTTCGTTCGAAAAATCCATCACCTTCGCGCGCCGTTCGGTTCGGGTGACTGAAAGCATCAAATCGAGTTGTTCGTCTTGCAGTTTCTGGAGCCCTTCGGACCAGGTCACGGGGATGAAAACCGGATTCCAATCGCCTCGCTCCAACGCGATCGCGCGCAACAAATCGGGGTTGAAACCACGCGCGGCCCCCTCTTCATCCATGTAGTTCAACGGGTCCAAGGGAAATACACCCACCCGAATATCACGTTTAGCGCCGGAAGCGCCTAAGACCAACGAAACGCAGATCGCCAACCACGCTCCTCTTTTTCCAAGGAAATTCAGCATGGCCGAATTCTACAACAACACGCCATCCAATCACCGGAAAATTTTCGCTAAAATGATGGTGCGAACGCGGGCGGCCGCACTATGCTTCCCTCATGTTGCCACAATGGATTATTGAAAAGAAACGCGACGGAGCGGAGCTCGACGCCGGCGAAATCCGCGCCTTCATCGACGGCCACACCAAGGGCGAGATCCCCGACTACCAGATGTCCGCGCTGGCCATGGCCATCTATTTCCAGGGCATGACGCCCCGCGAAACCGCCGATCTCACCCTCGCCATGATGGAATCCGGCAAGGTCATCGACCCCGAATCCATCCGCGGCGTCAAGGTCGACAAACATTCCACCGGCGGCATCGGCGACAAAATCTCCATCCCCCTCGCCCCGCTCGTCGCGGCCTGCGGCGCGACGGTCCCGATGATTTCCGGCCGCGGCCTCGGCATCACCGGCGGCACGCTCGACAAGCTCGAATCCATCCCCGGCTACCGCGTCGATCTGAGCGAGGAGGAATTCTTCGCCACGCTCGATGAAGTCGGGTGCTCCATGATCGGCCAAACCGCCGAAATCGCGCCGGCCGACAAAAAACTCTACGCCCTGCGCGACGTCACCGCCACCGTCCCCTCCATTCCGCTCATCGTCTCCTCCATCATGTCCAAAAAACTCGCCGAAGGGACCGACGCGCTCGTCCTCGACGTGAAACGCGGCTCCGGCGCGTTCATGAAGAACAGCGCCGACGCCCGCGCCCTCGCCCAAGGCCTCGTCGACACCGGCGTCGCCATGGGAAAAAAAGTCGTCGCGCTCATCACCAACATGGACCAACCCCTCGGCCGCGCCGTCGGCAACGCGCTCGAAGTCCGAGAGGCGCTGGAGATCCTACGCGGCGAAGGCCCAGCGGATTCCCGCGGACTCACACTCACCCTCGCGGAACGCATGCTGGAACTGGTGGGCGTGAAAGCGAACGCGTCCACCGTGTTGACGAACGGCGCCGCGTTCGCGAAATTCGAACGGATGGTGGCGCGCCATGGCGGCGACCTCGCCGCGGGCCTACCCGTCGCGGAGCACCAAATCCCCCTCCCCGCGCCCCGCCCCGGATACATCGCCAAGGCCGACGCCGAAGCCATCGGCCGCGCCGCGCTTCTGCTCGGCGCCGGCCGCGCCAAAACCACCGACGCGATCGACCACGCCGTCGGGATCTCGGATTTGAAAAAAGTCGGCGAGTTCGTTGAACAAGGCGAACCGCTCTGCGTCATTCATTCCAACGGCCGTGAAAACGAAACCCAACTCCGCGCGGCGCTCGACCGCGCTTTCGCGGTTTCCGACGCGCCCGTTGAACCAAAGGAACTGATTCATGAAATCATCACCGGTTGACCGCGCGCGCGCGATGGCGCATTTGATGGACTTGCTGGCCGTTGAGGGCCCGACGGGAAAAGAGGCGAAAGTCGCCGCGGCGATCACGAAAAAACTGATCGCGGCGGGCTGCGCGAAGGCGTGGATTACGACCGACGACGCGCACGAACGCTTGGGCGATGGATACGAGATCGGCAACCTGATCGTCAAACTCCCCGGCACGATCAAAGCGCCGCGGATCATGTTCTCCGCGCACATGGACACGGTGCCGCTGTGCCGCGGAGCGGTTCCGGTCATCAAAGGCAACCGCGTCGTGGCCCAAGGCGAGACCGGACTAGGCGGCGACGACCGTTCGGGTTGCGCGGCCATCGTGACGCTGTGCGAAACCCTTCTTAAAAACAAGCTGCCCCACCCGCCGATCACCCTGCTCTTTCCGATCGCGGAGGAGAACGGCCTGCATGGCTCGCGCATGGTTCGTTTCAAGGATCTGGGCCATCCCGCGATGGGCTTCAACCTTGATGGGCAGTTCCCCAACGAGATCGTGATCGGCGCGATGAGCGCGGCGCGTTGGCGGGCCGAGATCAAGGGAATCTCGACCCACGCCGGGCTCGAGCCGCACAAAGGCGTCTCCGCGGGACTGATCGGATCGAAGGCGATGGCGACGATCGCGGAGAAAGGCTATTTCGGGAAAATCATCAAAGGCAACCGGGCGGGCACCTCCAACCTGGGTTCCGTGAACGGCGGCGAGGCCAGCAATCAGGTCATGGACCGCTGCGTCATGACCGGCGAGTGCCGGAGCCATAACGCCGCGTTTCTGAAGCGGATCATCAAGGTTCACCAGGACGCGTTCGCCGCGGCCGCGGCGAGCGTCACGAACGACGCCGGTAAAGCCGGCAAGGTGAAGTTCACCACCGAATCGGACTACAACGCCTTCCGGCTGAAGAAATCGGAGCCCTGCGTGAAGATCGCCAGCCAGGCCGTGGAGCGCGCGGGCAAGCTACCGAATCCGCTGGTGATGGACGCGGGCCTCGACGCGAACAACTTCAACGAAAAGGGTCTGCCGACGGTCACGCTCGGAACCGGCTCCCACAAATTTCATCAGATCGCGGAATACGTCGACATCCGGGAATACCTGCTCGCGTGCGGCGTGCTGCTGAACATCGTCGAGTTGGCGGGCTAGATCGCGTAGGTTTGGGTGGAGGGCATGCGATTGAGCACGGCTTCGCGGGCGTGCTCGTAGGTCCCGAAGAAGTTTTCGCGGCCCACGACCTCTTCCAGCCCGCTGGCCCGCATGACCGAGAGCACCTGATTCTTCACCCCCACGAACGACAACGAAACACCCAGGTGATTGAGCTGCCCATGCAACTCCTTGAGCATTTCCGTTCCGGACGAGTCGATGGCGTTCACGCCGTTGAAGATGATCGCCACGTGCCGCGCGTCGGGAATCCGATCCAACGCCGCGTGGACCTCGTCTTCGAAATAGGAGGTGTTCGCGAAAAACAGGCGGCCGTCCAAACGAATGGCGAGCAACAGGCGATCGACTTCGAGATGGTGCAGCTCCGCGTCGCGTAGCGCTCCGTCCGGGTGGCGACCCAGAACGGCGACGTGCGGACGCATCATCCGGTAGAGATGCATCAGGATCGAGGCGGCCGCGCCG
>JARFRL010000289.1 GCA_029287275.1 Pontiella desulfatans | reverse complement strand
AAAATCTATTCCGGCGTGCTGGACGCGGCCGCGTTTGCGACCGAGCAGCAGGCTATGGTGAGCCGATGGATTACGGGGCCGGACGGCTTTTCGGGCTGGCTCGGGGAATATTCCCTCTCCGGCGGTCGCGCGGGCGATGAGGACAACGACGGCGAAAGCAACATCAGCGAATTCTACTTCGGCGGCAACCCGACCAACAGCCTCGGGCGCGCGCACTGGCCGCGGCTGGTTCCGGGCGGCGCGGATAACCTGCATGTCGTATTCCGCCGCCGCGAGCCGCTGCCGGCGGGCACCGTCTACCGGGTTCAGCAGACCGACAGCCTGATCAATCCGGACTGGACCAACCTCGGCGCGGTGGTGCTCGGGGAAGGCGCGATCCCCGGCGAGAGTGATTATCTGTCGGTCACGAATGAAGTGCCGGCGGCCAACACCAACGGCTTCCTTCGCATGATGGTTGAAGACTAGGTGGCCAGCCCGCCGAGTTCCAGGGATTGGAACGGCGGGCCGTTTGGCCAATGCTCACGCCTGGCTCGCCGGAGCGGTTGCATATTCCGCTCGAGCCAGGCGGCCAGCTCTTCGCGCGATCCGCTGACGCCGGTATATCTCCGGATCAGTTTCGCGGGTGTTCCGCCTGCTGTTCGGTTGAGCGCAGCGCCTAGGCCGCAGGGGCGGTTCCGTTTTTTCTTTCCAATGGTTGGAAGCCCGTTAGTCTGTTTTGGATGAGCAAACAGACCGTCAGAATTCTCGGCATCGACACTTCGCTTCGCTCCACGGGCGTGGGGATCATCGAGGCCCGGGGTTCCGAGATGCGGGCGCTGGCCTATGGCCGGATCCATAACAAGCCGAAGGTCCCGCACTCTGCGTGTCTGGAGAACATCTATAAAACCATCTCGGACCTGATCGAGGAACACGCGCCCGATTGCGCCGCGATCGAGGGCGCGTTTTTCGCGAAGAACCCGAAGACCGCGATGACGCTGGGCCAGGCCCGCGGCGCGGCCATCGCCGCCTGCGCGGTTCAACGGCTGACCATTTCCGAGCACACGCCGCGCAAGGTGAAAGCCTCCGTGGTTGGAACCGGCACCGCGGACAAGTCGCAGGTCGCCAAGATGGTCATGCGTCTGTTGAACTTGAAAGAGCAACCGCAGGAAGACGCGGCCGACGCGCTCGCCATCGCCATCTGCCACCACCATCAGCTCGCGCTCCCCGAAGAGATGCGCGCCAAAAGAATATAAACACGAAGGCTCGAAGTACTCTAAGAGCGGAGGAAACGGGCGCTGACGCTTGGTGATCTTGGTGTCTTTGTGTTAAAGCTCTTCCATGTTGAATGAGCTTCAATCGGAGTGGCGCGCGGAGCATGTGATCCGTTCCTACGACGTGGGTCCGAGCCGCGTCGCCCGACTTCCGGTGTTCTGCGGGTTCATGCAGGAGGCGGCCTATTCCCACGCGGAACATCTCGGCGTGGGCTACTCCCAGCTTTCTCGGAGCGACCTGACCTGGGTGTTGGCGCGCATGCGGATCGAGGTGGCGCGACTGCCGAAGTGGGGCGAAACGATCAAGCTGCGCACGTGGCCATCCGGCCGCGACCGCCTTTTTTATTACCGCGATTTCCAGATTACGGATGGCGACGGCGCGCCCGTGTTGCTGGCGTCGACCGCCTGGTTCGTCATCGACTTGGTCAAGCGCGAGCGGGTCGTGCCCGCGTGGTGGCGGACGCAGGAATATCCATTCAGCCCCAAGGTGTTCGGTTCCAAGCTGGCGCGATTGCCCGGCCGCGAAGGCGCGGCCGGCGAGGCGCTTACGGTCAACCACGGCGATCTCGATCAGAACGGGCACGTGAGCAATATTCGCTACATCGAGTGGATACTCAACGGACTGCCGCTGGCGTT
>JARFRL010000273.1 GCA_029287275.1 Pontiella desulfatans | reverse complement strand
GCTCCTCCGTCGCGGCGCGGTAGAAGAAACAAAGGCAGAGCGTGATGAAGCCCGACACCATGCTGTCGAGCGCGCTGAACGTCCCGACGCCTTGAACCAGCACGGAGGTCAGATAGATCAGCGTCGAGAGCGCCGCGGTTTCCGCGTCGAGCTCGCGCCGGACCAACATGAAAAGCGCCAACGCCGCGAGCCCAACCAGCGCGGCCGACGCGAAGCGAACGCCGAACCGCGTTTCGCCGAAGACCTGCATCGACATCGCGTTGAGGAAATGGCCGCCCGCGGGCTTCTCGAAATAGCGCAGCCCGTTGAGCCGCGGCACGACGTAGTCTCCGCTCGCGTTCATTTCGCGGGCGATTTCGCCGTAGCGGGTTTCATCGGGCGTGACCAACGAGCGGCTCCCGAGCGGGAGCATGTACGCGAGAACGAATACCAAAATCAAGCCGATGGTCGTTTTGTTCATGAACGTCTCCGTTTAATTGGCGCGCCGAATCAGCAAGACCCCTCCGATCTGCCCCAACACGATTGGAATCCAGGGTATGAGCCAAGGTCGCAAATGGGGATCGCTGTCGAAGGTGTCGGAAAGGATGATGAAAAGATAATAGACGAACACGACGCCCAGACTCATGAGCATGCCCAGCGAGGATTCCTTGCGGTGCGATTTGACGCCGAGCGGAATCGCGATGAGAACGAACGTGAAGACGCCCATGGCTAGGCAGATTTTCTGGTTCGCTTCGACGAGATAGCGGCAGCGCTCGACTTCCTGATCGCGCGGCCTCATTTGGTGAAACTCCTCGCGGTAGTTTCGGATTTTGTAGTAGAGCTCGAAAATCGTGCTGTTCTTCTTGCTCTTCTCCACGGTTCCGCGGTTCATCAACTCCGAGAGATCGATGCGGATGGGATACTTTTTGAAGCTCACGTAATGCGTTTTCGAGGCGTCGTCCGGATGTTCGGCGTCGGGCACCTCGATGCGCACGTCGAACAGGTCGATCTTGAGCAGCGAGTTTTCGCGGTCGGAGGTCATCACGCCGCTATCGGCGCGGACGGTCGCGTTGATCTCGCCCGAATCCTTGTCGACCTCGTACACCACGAGGTCCTTGACCTTGTTGCGGTTTTTCTTGCCGACGTAAATCATGTAGCCGGGGAAGTCGCGGATGAAGCGCCCCTCGTCCAGCAGTTTGATGGGATCCTCGACGCCCATGCTTTTGAGCAGTTTTTTCGTCTCGAACGTGGTGCGCGGATAAAGCAGACAGTTGATGTAAAGACAGACGACCACGAGCCCCAAGGCGGTGAGCAGAATCGGCGACGCGATTTGCCACAAGCTCAGGCCGCCGCTTTTGAGCGCGCTCACCTCGCTGTCGGACGAAAGGCGCCCGAAAAGCAGCAAGGTGGAGAACAGCGCGCTGATGGGAATGGTGTACGCCAGCGCGTACGGCAGGTTGTAGAGCGCGAACTTGCCCACCACCGCGACCGGCAAGCCCTTGGCCATGTAGTCGATGGCCTTGTACAACGCGCCGATGCTGAACGCGAACGTGATCAGCAGCAGCGCCGTGCCGAACACCAACAGGAAATCACCCAGCAGATATTTACTCAGTTTGCGCAATCTAGTCTCCCGAGAATTGGCGATCGTACAGGCGTTTATAGACTTCGTTCGACGGGTAGAGCTCGTCGTGCGTTCCGCGGCCCGCGACGCGGCCTTGATCCATCACGACGATGTTGTCGGCGTTGCGGATGGTGCTGAAGCGGTGCGCGATCACGAAGACGGTTTTGCCCTCCACCAGCTTCTCGAGCGCGATCTGGATTTTCTCCTCGCTCTCGGTGTCGAGCGCGGAGGTGGCCTCGTCGAGAATCAAAACCGGCGCGTTTTTCAGGAAGGCGCGGGCGATGGCCAGGCGTTGCTTCTGCCCGCCGGACAGGCGCGT
>JARFRL010000208.1 GCA_029287275.1 Pontiella desulfatans | reverse complement strand
GAACTATTCCAACCCGCCCGCGCACGGCGGACTCGCCGCCTCGGCGGTGCTGGACGACGCGGCGCTGTACGACCAATGGATCGGCGAGGTCGCCGAAATGCGCGACCGCATCAAGGCCATGCGCTCCGCGCTGGTCGACGGTCTCGCGGCCCGCGGCGTCGATCAGGACTTCTCCTTCATCAAGGAGCAGCGCGGCATGTTCTCGTTCAGCGGCCTGTCCAACGAGGTCGTCGCTTGGCTCATGGAAAACAAAGCGATCTACATCGTGAAAGGCGGACGCATCAACGTCGCCGGCCTCACGACCGGCAACATCGACTACGTCTGCGACGCGATCGCGGAAGCGCTGAAGGCGTAAATCCGCTCCAGGATCGGCGACCACGCGGCATGGATTTCCTCGCCGCGGGTTCGCCGGCGGTCAACCGGTTCTAGTCCTTCTTCGGAACCAGGCGCAGGATGGTGCCGGGGTCGTTGAGCACGACGTAGATCGCGCCGTCGGGGCCGCACCGAACATCGCGGACGCGGCCGGCGTTTTTCAGAACGACCTCTTCGTGCATGACGCGGTCTTTCTCGATGTCGAGCACGCGCACGTCTTCGTATTTCAGCGCGCCGACCAGGAGTTTGTTGTTCCACTTCGGGAACAGGTCGCCGGAATAGAAATCGATGCCGCAAACCGCGGTGGAGGGCTTCCAATACCAGATGGGCTGTTCCAAGCCTTCCTTGCGGGTGATTTCGGTGATGATGGCGCCGTTGTAGTTGCGTCCGTAGGAGATGACGGGCCAGCCATAGTTTTTTCCGGCCGCGATGAGGTTGAGTTCATCGCCGCCCATGGGGCCGTGTTCCGCGGCCCAGATCGCGCCGGTCTTGGGATGCGCGGCGATGCCCTGCGGATTGCGGTTGCCGTAGGAAAAGATCGAGGGAACGGCGTCGGGGTTGTTCGCGAACGGATTGTCCGCGGGGATGGAGCCGTCGCGATGGATCCGATGCACCTTGCCGTTGGGTCTGGAGAGGTCCTGCGCGTGATCCATCGAGCCGCGGTCGCCGATGCTGAAGTAGAGATGGCCGGAAGGATCGAAGACGATTCGGGTTCCAAAGTGGGCGCGCGTGGTTCGATAGGTTTCGGGCGGGGCTTCGAAAACCACTTCCGGATCAACCCATCGGTTGTCCTCGACGCGGCCGCGAACGACGCGGGTCATGGCGGGCGCCCGCGCCTCACCGGCTTTCTTCTCGAGGCCGTGGCTGTAGGCGAGGTAGACCCACCCGTTGTTTTCGTGGTCGGGATCGACGGCGACGGCGAGCAAGCCCCCTTGGCCTTCCGCGACGACCGTCGGAATGTTTTCAACGGGCGCGGGAAGCAGCGTCCCGTTCTGGATCGTTCGAAGCCGTCCGGGGCGTTCGGTGACGTACGCGTTCTTGGCGTCGATGAACGCGAGGCTCCATGGAATCTCCAAGCCCTCCGCGAAGATTTGGACGTCGATGTCGTAATCCAGTGTTTGCAGGCTGGCGGGAAGGGGCGCCTCTTCCGGCGCGGCCTGGTCTTCCGCGTCGAGCAGGAACCGCGCGAGTTGGTTGATCTCGGCGTCGGTGAGCGCTTTGTCGTAGGCGGGCATGCCGAGGTGCGTGATGCCGTTCTTGATGTTGCGGGCGATGTGGCCTTGTTTGTCGCCGAACTGCCACACGCCGTCGACGAGGCTCTGCGCGTTGCCGCCTTGGAACTTCACGCCATGGCAGTGCGAGCATAGTTTTTGATAGAGCGTTTCCGCGCTTTGCCCGAAGGCGGGGGCTCCGAGCAGGAGCGCGCTTGCAAGGATTGTCTTTTTCATGCGAGCAGTATGAACCGTGTTTGCTTGAACCAACAAATAAAAAGAACCACTCTTAACCGATGTCGAAACCCTATCAATATCTCTTTGGTCCCGTGCCGTCGCGGCGGTTGGGCCGGTCGCTGGGCGTGGATCTAATTCCGTTCAAAACCTGCACGATGAACTGCGCGTATTGCCAGCTCGGCGAAACCACGTGCGCCGTGAACGAGCGCGGCGACTATGTTCCCTTGTCGGACGTGCTCGCGGAGCTCGACGCGTGGAAGACGCTCGACGGGCGCGCGGATCACATCACGCTCGCGGGGTCGGGCGAGCCGACGTTGCAAAACCATTTCGGCGACGTGTTTCGGTGGACGAAAGACAACACCGACATCGCGTCGGTCTTGCTGACCAACGGGACGTTGCTACACGACGCGGACGTCCGCGCCGGCGCGGCGCTGGCCGATAAGGTGAAGGTGACGCTCAGCGCGTGGGACGAGACGAGTTTCCAGCGGATTCATCGACCGGCCCAAGGCGTGACCTTCGACCTGCTGATCCGCGGTGAACAGGCCTTCCGTCATGATTATGGCGGCGAGCTATCGGTTGAGGTGTTCATCATCGACGGCGTCAATTCAAACGCCGCGGACGCGCGCCGGATCGCGGAGGTGGTGCATTCCATTCGTCCGGATCGGATCGACATCAACACGGCCGTCCGGCCTCCCGCGGACGCCTCGGT
>JARFRL010000076.1 GCA_029287275.1 Pontiella desulfatans | reverse complement strand
ATACCAAACCGACCCGAAGCGCGAGTGCCGCTGCTCGCCGCCGCAGATCGCGCGCTACCGAAGCAAGATTTCGGGGCCGCTGTTGGACCGCGTCGACATCCACGTCGAGGTGCCCGCCATCTCCTTCGAGCAGCTCACCCGATTGGAAAAAGGCGAGCCTTCGGTCGCCATCCGCGACCGCGTCGTTCGGGCGCGCGAGATCCAGCGCGCCCGCTACAAGGATCAACCCGGCACCCATTGCAACGCCAACATGCGCGGCAAGTCGCTACATCAGATCTGCCGACTGGATCCCGACGCCGTTCAGGTGTTGGGAACCGCGATCACCGATCTCAACTTCAGCGCGCGCGCCTACGACCGCGTGCTGAAGGTTTCGCGAACCATCGCCGACCTCGCCGCGGCCGATACCATCGAGGCCCATCACGTGGCGGAGGCCATCCAATACCGCGCGCTGGACCGTCAGTTGTGGTCGTGACGCCCGCGCCGAGGAAAACCTTTGCTTTCGTAGGGGGTTCACAATCCCGCGGGAAACCGTTGCTAAGGTCCAGGGAGACCGCTTATCTTCCCCTTAAAATCGGAAGGGAAGTTTTCAGGCATGGGTGTTGGCGCGAGACATTTGTTGGCTCGGGCGTTCGGCGCGACGGAGCGCGGTGGCGCGAGGCTTAAAGCAACGCGGTTGAACGCGTGGCCGATTGGGCGCTGGCTGATCGACGCGACGCTCTGGCCCAGCGACTGGCTGAAGTGCCACCAATATTACAAAGCCGAGTTCGGTCGTCCGCCGCGCGTGTTTCGGCCGCGGACCTTCAACGAGAAACTAATCCACGCCAAGCTGCTCCAGCGAAGAAAACGCCACGTCCAATTCGCGGACAAGCTGGCCGCCCGCGCCGTCGTGGAGAAGAAGGTGGGCGCGGAATATCTCTCCACGATTCACTGGACCGGAACCGATCTGGCGCAAGCGCGCGGGCTGGAGCTGCCTGACCGGTTCGTCGTCAAGGCCAACCACGGATGGAACACGGTGTTGCTCGCCCGCGACGCCGATCGGTTCGATTGGGCCGCGGCCGCGGAAACCACCGCCGAATGGGCGCGCGACGACCACTCCATGAGGGCGGGCGAGTGGCAATACCGATGGATCGAACCCACGCTCTACATCGAGGAATTTCTGGAAGCAGAGGGCGGTGAACCGCCGCCCGACTACAAGTTTTTCTGCTTTCACGGGCGAGTGGAATTTCTTTCCGTGGATCTCGATCGTTTCACGTCCGTGACCCGGGTTCTGCACGGCCGCGATTTCGAGGTGCTGCCTTTCGGCTACGGCTATCCGCGGCACGACCAGCCCTCGAAGCGCCCCGCGTGTTTCGAGGAGATGATCGAGATCGCGGAAACGTTGTCGCGCGGTGAGCCCTTCCTGCGGGTGGATCTTTACGACGTGGGTCGGCCGGTGTTCGGCGAGCTCACGCTACATCCCGGCAGCGGTTTCGATCCGTTCGATCCGCCGGAGTGGGACGAGAAGTTCGGCGCGCTGATTTGAGTCAGCCGAAATAGCGCTCGATTTCCGCGGCGGCGTTTTTCCCGAAAAGAATCTTCGCGGCCTCGGGCAGGCCGGGGGCGCACCGCAACGCGGCCTTGGGTTGAGTGAGGGCGAGGCGCGCGCGGCGGCGCAGAAAATCCTCGAGATGCACGACCATCTCGGTTTCGGCGATCAGCCGCAGCTCGCCGCGGAGAAAATCGCCGAGGACCTTTTCGCCCATTTTCGGGTCGTGGCGAATGGTCTCGACGCATTGGAAGGCCGCGGTCCCGTAGCGCCGCCAAAGCCGTTCGGCTTGTTTCGCGTCGAGCCCGACCTTCGCGCTTTCGGATTCGAAGCGGCTCAGCTTCCGCGCCGAGGGCTCGCCATACCATTGTTCCAGCGTCTGGAACGACGCGACGCCGAACGACTCGATGATTCCGATGATTTCCTCGCCGACGTTGACGCAGTCGGTCAGCTTGCCGCCGTAAATCGAGCACATCTTCTTTTCCGGATGAACGTCGATCTCGTGCTTGCGCGAGAGCGCCGTCCATTCCGCGTCGCCCACCTCGGTCTCTTTTTTGACGACGAGGGGGCGGACGCCGCAGCGCTTCGAGATGACGTCTTTCGGGGTGAGCGGTTTTTCCAGATCAAGCAACGCGTTGGCGTTTTCGAGCAGGAACGCGACGTCGTCGTCGGACGGTTCCGCGGTCGCGCCGTCGACCCGCGTGTCGGTGGTGCCGATACAGGTCCGGTCGCCCATGGGAATCATGAAAAAGAGCCGACCGTCGGACGCGAAGTAGGTCAGCACGCGCTCGGTCTTCGAAATCCGCGGAACAATGATGTGCGCGCCTTTGGAGAATATGTGTTTGAACGGGCTCTCGATGCGCTGCTGGTCGTTGACGCTGTCGGCGAACGGGCACGCGGCGTTGACGAGCGTTTTGGCGCGGACGCGGAGGGCTTCGCCCGAAACGTGGTCGCGCAGGTCGCATTCCCACAGCCCGTTTTTCCATTCGGCGGCGATGAGTTCCATGTAGTTGATCGCGTTGCGGCCTTTCTTGAGTACTTCGCGGATGAAGCCGAACGCGAAGCGGGTGTCGTTCTCGACGAAATAGCAATCGGAATACTCGAAC
>JARFRL010000063.1 GCA_029287275.1 Pontiella desulfatans | reverse complement strand
GGCCGTCAGCAGAATCAGCAGACTCGCGTCCGTCATCTGCGCCTGATCGTTGCCGAACTCGGTTCGAATCTTTTTCCGCAGCTCCGGATCGCGCAGGATCACGAAGCGCCAATGCTGAATATTGAAGCTGGTCGGCGCCTGAATCGCGGCGTCCAGTATTTTATTTTCTTCTTCCCGCGACAATTCATGAGCGGGATCGAAATGCTTGACGGCGCGGCGGGAATAGATGGCTTCCAGTGTTTCCATGTTGTCTCCTTGGGTTTGATTCTCGAACGTTTAAACGAAATCACACCTTCCTGTTCGAAGCTCCGCGACGAACCTTACAGCCAGAGAAACACGGGCGCGACGTCAAGGCTCGTAGTCGAGCAGCTCGGCGCCTTTGATCAGGCGGCAGAACTCCTTTTTCGTGGCGAGACAGGTCGTCCCCTCTCCCGTCACCGGGTCTTCCATGATTTTATAGCTGACGGCCAATCGGGCGAGCTCGCAGATACGAATATACTCGTCGTCTTTTTTATAAAGTTGGTTTTGTTGAAGTTTCATGCGCCCTCTATAGCACCTCGCGGGAACGGGAGCGATGGAATTCAAGGTCGGAGGAACCGTTACTTGAAAAAAGAGGAAGCCCGGTATGGGGGCGGTTTCCATACCGGGCTTCCGGGTGTGCTTCAGATGACGCGGTTTATTTGGATGAAAGCACTTCGTAGATGGTCGTGGTGCCGCTCACCTCGTTGGCCACCACCAGCAGCGGAACCCCGCTCGGGCTGTCGCCCGCCGCGATGAAGGCCAGGCCTTCGGGCCCCAGATCGCCGGCTTCCGGCGATTCGACATCCCGCGTGAAGTCGCGGTTGTTGTAATATTCAACGAACTCCGGACGGCGGGGATTGCTCACGTCATAAACCATGACGCCGCCGACGCGCTCCAGGCCGACAAAGGCGTAGAAACGGCCCTCGACCTTCCCGACCACAACGCCTTCCGGCTCCGGGCCCTTGTTGTCGGAACGGTTGTCGAATTTGTTTTTGTCGTTGGTCGCGTTGAAAAACTCCGGAATGGCCTCGGCGGTAATCCGTTCAAAGTCATCGCCGGAGTCGAACACCCGTCGGCCTCGCTCGTCGAGAATCGAGAACGAGCGCGCGCCGTAGCTTACAAGCGCGTAGCTGACACCATCATATGTTCCGAAAGGCGGTTCGGTCGTCGTTCCCAGGCGCCCCAAATATTCATCGTTCTGAATGTTCGGGAAACGATTGGTCAGCCATCCGGAAAGCTCCAGATCGGCGATATCGATCTCCTCGGAAAACCCATCGTAGTCGCGGGAGTCGCCTTCGTTGGCGATTACGTAATAGTTCTTTCCGCGCACCGTATACGATGCGATGGCGTCCGGCTGGAGCATGCCGGCCACCGGCCAGTTTTCGATATGAATGCCGTCGTCTTTATCAGACGCGTCCAGTCCGTTGCCCGGCAGCACGTGCCACTTGTAGCCAAGGCTCTTGATTTGCGTCACCTTGGCGCGCTCCACATCGATGATGGCGATCGCGTTGTTTTCCTGCAGGGTCACGAAGGCGGTCTTGCCATCTTCGCTGAGGGCGATGTATTCCGGCTCCAGATCCCGCGCCACCGTGGCGTTGGGGCCATAGATTCGGACCTGGGCGCGCCGCAGTCGGTTTTTCAAAGGATTGAACGAAGTGAACGACACGGTTTTCACATCCGCCTGGGTCAGCTGCTCGGCGCCGCCCGCGAGATCGATGATGCTCACGGAACCTTCCGGGTCGACCACATAGTCATCGTCCGGCTCGCCTTCGTTGGCGACCAGAACTTTTTCGCCGTTGGGCGTGAAGATCAGCATGTCCGGCAGCGCCCCGGCGGTTACGGAAGAAATGAAACCGCCATCGGCATCCAGAAACACGACGGTGCCGGGATCCTGCTTCGGATCGGCTTGGCAGGCCACGGCGACCAGCCCCTTCTTAACAGCCACCGAGTTCACGCCATCGCCATAGGGAACGAGATCAACTTTCTTCAACAGGACCGGGTTGGCCGGATCTGAAATATCAAGCACGTCGAGCGAGTTTTCCTCGGCATTGGTAACAAAAAGCCGCCGCGACGCGTTGTCGTAGGCAACGGTTTCGGCGGCGCCTTCGTCGAAGATGCCCGTCGCATACGTCGAGATCGGATTCAGCGACACGTCCGCCCGCGCGACCAGCGCGAGGCCAGCCATGCACGCGACGAAAAAACAGGTTGTGTGGTTCTTCATGAATATTCCTTTGGTTAGAGTTCCAGTGTTCCTTCGTTGGACACCGCGATTTTAATTGCGAGAATCAAACGCCGCCTCGATTTAGGGATCATAAGGAGCCGGTTGGATTCGCGTTAAACCAGTCCGCTCGGACGTCTTGCTTGAGACAAAGGAAGGCCAATTTCGCGCGCTCATTATACCCTTACTTATTTTAAGCCTATTGCTTATCCCGCATTAACAAGCTCCGGCGATGGTTGTTCCGCGCGCCGAGGAGGGGCTCCGTATAGGGAGCCCGGCGCGTGATGGATCGTATGGCCCCTAGGAGAACGAAATCCCGAGGGCAGAGGCCGAGGGCAAACGAGTGTCGTCGGCCAGATTAAACGTTAACAGAAATCCACATGGGAGATAGCTAGATGAAATCAATGATCATTCGTAGTATCCTGACCGGTTGCGTGGCTGTAGCCGCGGGCAATGCCGCGGCCAAAGGCCGCCACCAGCACAAAGCGCCGGAAAACGTAATCGTCATGATTCCCGACGGCTGCGACGAAACCGTCCAGACCGTCGCGCGTTGGTACAAAGGTCGCGATCTCGAGGTTGACAAGATGTTGCCGGGTACCGTCAAGGTTCACATGGCCAACTCCATCATTCCCGGTTCCGCCGCCGCCGCGACGGCTTTCGCCACCGGCCACAAGACCACCGCCCGCTTTCTTGGCGTCGGCCCGCGGACCGAAGACCTGCTGACCGGCTTCGTGCCGACCGCCAAGCCCTATGCCCCGATCGCCAGCATACTGGAAGCGGCCAAGCGCTCCGGCAAAGCCGTTGGCATTGTGGCCACGAGCCGCGTGACCCACGCCACGCCGGCCGCGTTCGCCAGCCACATCCACGACCGTGGCATGGACAACGAAATCATGGAACACATGGTCTACAACAACGTTGACGTCGTGTTCGGAGGCGGCGCGCGCCACCTGATCCCGCGGGGCGACACCTACACCACCAGCTTCGGCGCCACCTGGGGCGGCAAGCGCGCGGACGGTGAAAACCTGATGGAGGTTCTCGTCGACCGCGGCTACCAGTTCATCGACAGCAAGGAGCAGATGGCCGACATCACATCCGGCAAGGTGTGGGGCTTGTTCGACGACAGCCACATGCAGCCCGACATGGATCGCCAATATTTCGCGCGGCACGAACCGTCCATTTCCGAGATGGTTGCCAAGGCCATCGAAATTCTTTCCCAAGATCCCGACGGCTTCCTGCTGATGGTTGAAGGTTCCCAGGTGGACTGGGCCGGCCACAACAACGACCCGATCTACATGGTAACCGACTTCATCGCCTTCGACGATGCCGTCAAAGTCGCCAACGACTTCGCCGAGAATCAGGGAAACACCACCGTCTTGGCCTACCCGGACCACAACACCGGCGGCATGAAGCTCGGCCACTACAACACCGCGATGGGCTATACGGAAACCACGAAGGAAGATCTGGTCGATGTTCTTGACGGCATGACCATGTCCGCCAACGGCGTTGTCGCGATGATGGAAGATGGCGACCTGAAGGCCAGCGTTCTCGAAAACTGGGGCATCGAACTTTCCGATGATGACGTCGCGGAAATCGACGGGCTTAAATCGTCTACCGGCCTCAGCTACGCCCTCGCCCGCGTAGTCAGCAAAAACCACACGGTTCTCGGCTGGACGACCCATGGCCACACCGGCGAAACCGTTCCGGTCTGGATGACGGGCCGCAAGGCGCCGACCGGCGTGATCGACAACACCGAGCTGGCCGGCATGGCGGCCGACGCGCTCGGCGTTGACCTGAAAGAAACATCGCGGACGCTCTTCATGGACCTCGACCGCCTTACCACCGATTATGAAATCGATTACACCGATCCGGCAAACCCCGTGGTTCTGGTCGGCAACTTCACCATCCCGGTTAGCAAGGACTACATGATCGACAAGCATGGCCGCGTCTTCAAGCTCCCGGGCGTGACGGTTCTCGCGACCCAGGCCAATGATGATCGCGCGGACGACAAGATCTACGTCTCCCGCTGGGCTGGCCTGATGATTCGCTGGTTCGGCCGCTAATCGAAGCATGCCTTGATCGATGAAGGGGGAGGCGAACATCGCCTCCCCCTTTTTAAACGCTCTCCGAAGGAACAAAATGAACAAGAGCTTACTCCCGACGACCCTTTGCCTCGCCGCCCTGCTTCTAGGCGGTTGCGCCTCCATTCCGAACACACCCGAGTTCAATCCTAAAACCTGCATGAAGGAAGTCCCGCGAAAGGCGCCCGGCCTTAAGATCATCCAAGGATCCCGTACCGAACAGAATATCGCCGCTGATATGCACCCCGCTTACTGCAATGGACAGGTGCTGCTGAAACGCATGAACGACGAAGGGGGACCCGTGAACGCCGGAGGCGTATGGTTCAAGGTCGCCGTGGAATACACCGGCGAAGTCATGGGCGTCGATATCGTTAAATCCGAAATCGACTCGCGGGAATTTCTCAAGAAGGTTTCCGACATGATCTTGGACTCCGACTTCACGCCGTGGCAAAGAGATGACGACGACGACTCCGTTTTCATCTATCCCATGACCTTCACCCGCTGGTGGGATTGATCCGGAACCGCTCGGTGGCGCCCTCCCCGCCGGAACGCGGGCCGCTCATTTGAAAATCGAGTCGAAGCCCATGGCGGATTCGGCGGCGAAGTCGGGGACGGCTTTTTTGCCGAAGCGCTTGAGCAGTGGATAAAGCAGCGAAAGCAGGTTGAGGGTGACGACGCGGTCGAACAGGCGGTAGCCGCGTTCGCCGCGGAACATCATTTTCAGCATGAGACTCAAGGTGGCGCGGCGGAGTTTGAAGCGCGAGAAGTCGAGCATGAGCGCGTAGCGCGGCTCGGCGTGTTTGGCCTCGTATTCCGCTTTCATCGCGATCAGCCGTTTTTCCAGTTCCTCGGTGAATTCGAGGAAATAGTATTCGCGGACGGTGGCGATGATCCGGAAGGTGTCGTATTGAAACCGGAGGTCCTCGACGGGCAGGCCGAGTTGATCCGCGAGCGCGGTCATTCGCTTGATTTTCTTGAGCGCGCGGAAGCCCTGTTTGACGGCCCGTTTTCCGTCGGAGACGTAGCAGCGCATGAACTTGCGCATGAAGTGGTTCGCGACGATGTGTCGCCAGTAGACCGTGACGAGCGGCGGAACGCGCAGGCGGCGGAAGAAGCGCTCGCGCGTCGCGAAGTCCTCGATGTAGAGCAGCTCTTTGATCACCTCGTCGGACAGCCGCAGCAACTCCTGAAAGGGTCGCCAGTGGGGATCGGGATAGTTTTCGCGGTAGTACTGTTGAATGGCCTGATCGCACGTGACGCCGTCGCGGAAGAGGCGAATGGTGACGTCGGTGTTGATTTCGTTCCAGACGGCGTTTTGGTCGAGATAGGTCAGACGGCGGAACCCGCTCCACCCGCCGGTTTGGCACCATACGGAGACGCCCGCGATGTTTTGGCCAACGAGTTGGTCGCGGATTTTCTCGTGGTCCCAACCGATGAAGGACGGATATTCGCCGAAGCCCTCGTATTCCCGCCGCGCCTGCAACTCGACCAGCTTGCGGTGCCCGCCGCGGAAGAACAGGCGGCTGAGCGGAAGATAGCGGAAAAAGTCGGACTGGCCATGTTTCATGGAAATGATCAAGTGGTCGTTTTCCAGACCGCGGAAGACCGCGTCGAACGTTTCCGGATTCCAGATAATGTCGCCCACGCGGCCGACGCCGACGCTCCAGGTGCGGAAGATCAGCAGGCGGTCGAACTCCGCGAAGACGGGAATCAGCGTCTCGATCATTTTCCGCGCCTGACTCGGCTTTTGGATCACGAGGCGGCTGTGGAAATCGCCCTCGACGTCCAGCCCGTCGGCCTCGCCGATCCGCGTGATGATTCCGCCCACCATGGGGAAATCGCGGAAGAGCTGGCGGCAGGCGTCGGCCGCGAACCGCCGCGCCGCTTCGTCGTTGGAGCCGATGTGTTGGTCGATCGCGGCGTTGAAAAAGAGCAGGTCGGTGGTGACGTAGGGGCGCAATCCGAAATCCAGCGCGACCTCGAACAGCGCGGCGAAAAACGCGCGGTAGTCGTTGAGTTTGTTTTTCAGCGCGGCGTCGTAGAAATCGAAAATCACCAGATGCGCGAGGTCGTCGAGGGTGACCGCGTTGTAGCCCGCCGCCGCGGCTTTCCCGCAAAAGGTTTTAAAATCGCGGGCGATTTGTTCGGTTCGTTCCGGGTCAAGCCCCTCGCCCCGTTCGAGGTGAACGAAAGGGGCTTTCGACCAGTTGATCACCTCTTGGTCGTAGCCCCTGAAGAACGGACCAACGCCGTCGATTAAAAACAGATCCATGAACCGATCTTATGGGTGGGATCGAACGCGCCGACGAAGTGGATTGGCCGCTTTTCAATCATCCGGAGCGCGACTCAGCCGCGGGTTTTGGCGATGCGTTCGACCTGCTTGAGATAGTCCTCGATGTCGGAGCGCGGTTTGAGCTCGTAGGCGCGGCGCAGCAGCGGAATCGCGTCGATGTATTTGGCCTGCCCGACGAGCAGCTGGCCGTGATAGAGCTTGGCCTCGGCCTCGTGCTTCTCGATGCCCGCGGCGCGTTCGTAGTAGAAGATCGCCTTTTCGGGCGTGTTCCGTCCGTAGTGCTGGGCGAGCAGAATGAGCGCCTCGCCGTCGAGCGGATCCACCGCCACCACTTCCTCGAGAATCTTGACGACGTCGCCGCCCTCGCCCGCCGCCACCGCGACGCGGGCTTGCAACTTAAGCAGTTCCTTGAGGTTCTCTTTATCCAGCGCCGTCTTCTTTTCCCCGACGCGGTCGAGCATGCGAACGGACTGTTCCAGCGATCCGCGGGAGGCGAGAATCTTGGCGGCGCGCAGGGCTTTTTCGGGCTTCGCGCCGTTGTCGAGTTCGTAGGCGCGCAGGTAGGAATCCGCGGCCATGTCCCAGCGTTCCTCGTTCACGTAGATGTCGCCCAGCATGGTCATGCTGTCGGGCGTGGCCTGACCCATGGCGTTGACGTATTCATAGTTCTCCGCGGCGCGCATGGGTTGCTTGAGGCCGAGGTAGGCGTTGGCCTGCAACAGCCAGAAGTCGCCGTTGTCCGGCTTCCTTTCGATGAGGGTGTTACAGAGGCTGACGGCGTCGCCGAACTTCTGTTGCTTGAAGAAGCTTCGGGCGAGGCCGAGCTGCCAGTCGATGGTTTCCGGATCGAGCAGGATGGCTTGGCGATAGGCGGATTCCGCGCAGAGATGGTTTTCGGTGGAGCCGTAGGCGAACCCGAGCAGCCCGTACGCGATACTGGTGTGTCCGCCGAGCTCGATGACGCGCGTGAGGTATGGAATCGCTTTTTTAAAGTCGCCGTTGCGGACGTGGATCAGGCCGGCGTTTTTGTAGGCGCGGCGGAAGTTCGGGAACTGCTCGATCGCGGTGTCGTACCACGTGAGCGCTTCCTCGAGTTGATCCTGCTGGAAGTAGATGTTCGCGAGGGTGAACTCGAACGTCGCCGAGGAGGACTCCTTGCAGTTCTTCAGCAGCAGCTTTTCGGCTTTGGCGGTGTCGTCGTCCTCGGCCATCGCGTCGAGCACCTTTTGCATCTGCTCGAATTCGACCGCGGTGAGTTTGGGTTCGATCTCGGTGTTGACGCCGTAGCTCGCGAGGAACTGCTTCTGGAACAGCTCCTCGTCCCAGATGGAGAGGTCCTGAACCTTCTTCGGCTTGGTGTCGACCATCTTTTCCGGCGGCTTCCGAATGGCGGAGGTGTCGTTCATGGCGTGGAACAGATCCTGCAGTTCATCCGCGGAAACGGAACCCGCGGCGAGCAGCGCGGCGCAAAGGCCCGCGATTTTACGATGGGAGGAAATAGTCTTCATGATGTCATCCTACTTTTGGAAGGTGATGGGCACGCGCATCCGGAACTGGACGGGCTTGCCCTTGCGTTTTCCCGGCTCGAATTTCCATTGCTTGACGGCTTTCAGCGCGGGGTTGTTGAAAGCCGGATGCGTCGATTTCTGAACCTTGAGGTCGCGCGCGCGGCCGGTTTTATCGACCACGAACAACACATACACGGTGCCCTGCATGCCCTTGCGGGCGAGCTCGGGCGGATAGATCGGCGCGGGCTGATAAACCACCCGCGGTTTCTGGTCGAGATCCGAAAGCGAGAAGATCGCGTCCACGTCTTCACCCCCGCCCGCGGCGCCACCGATGCTGACGGCGAAGTCGCCGCCGCCAAACCCTCCGTCGCCCGGATTGAGCGCGAGCTCGAGTTGCGAAAGGTCGAGCGGCTGGGCGTCCACGGCCGGTGGCGGCGGCGGTTGCTCCTCCGGTTCCGGCGGCTCTTCCTCCTCCATCGGAGGCGGCGGAGGCGGCGGCACGTTCGCGACGTCGACCGAACGGATCGTCAGATCCTTCGTCGGTGGTTTAGTAATGACCTGAAGGATCGGCAGCAGCATGAAGAACGCGAACGCCATGGCCAAACCCAGCGCGACGAACGCGACCTGTCCGACGAATCCTTTGAATAGTCTGGAAAGCGTTTTATGCACGGGCTATCCCTGATTCTCGCGCGTGGCGATGCTGACTTTCTCGGCGCCCGCGAGCTTGGCTTCGTCGATCACGCGGACCAGCAGTCCCGACATGACGTTTTGATCGGCCTGGATGATGACCGGCACCTCTTCCTTCCGCAGCATGCGCTTGACGAGCGGGCGCACCCCGCTGACGCCGATCTCGTTTCCGCCGTAGACGATCTCGCCGTTGGCGGTGATCGCGATCATGACGCTGGTTTTCTCCAGTTGGACCGAGGACGCCGCCTGCGGCTTGTCGACTTCGACGCCGGTTTCCTCGACGAAGGTGGTCGTGACGATGAAGAAGATGAGCAGGATGAAGACGCAGTCGATCAACGGGGAGATGTCCACCGCCGCTTCGGTGTCGCTTTCGCTATCGTTTTTGAAACGTCCCATCAGGCCGCCTCCGCTTTTTGTTGTTGTTTATAAATCCGTTGCGAGCAAACGGTTTTCAGGTGGGCGAGGAACGCCTTGTACTGCGCGTGCTCGCGCGCCAGTTTGTATTGAAAAATCAGTCCGGGCAACGCGATCAGCAGGCCCGTTTCGGTGGTGATCAGCGCCTCGGAAATACCGGACGCGACCATGCCCATGGTCTTGTCGCCGCCGGAACCGGTCGCGAGCGCGCCGAAGGTGGCGAGCATGCCCGTCACCGTGCCGAGCAGTCCGAGCAGCGGCGCGATGCTGACGCAGGTCTGCATCACCCTCAGGTCGCGGTTGATCGGCGCGATCTCGGTCTGGTTCAACTCGTCGAAGAAGATGTTGATCTGCTTCAGCGTGTTGGCGCCCATCACGAAGTGAATCATCTTGCCGACGGGGCCGCGGCCTTTGGCGGGCTCTTTGACCCACTTCTTCATCTTTTTTTCGGTGACGTACAAATAGCCCTTGGCGCGGATGCGCCAGAAGATGCTGTTGCCCAAGTAGAAGATGATGAAGGCGTCGATGGCCAGGGCGATCATCGCCCATCCTCCGGACGCCCAAATCTCCAGCGCTTGTTCCCAAATGGTTTTCGTTTCTTCCATGCGAAAGGATCCGTGAATCGTGAGTGACGAGCGGCTACGCGGGCGCCTCTTCGACGCCGGTCGAGCGCGTCGCGCGGTTCATGAACAGAATCGCGATCTGTTCCATGTTGTCGGTGATGCTCTTGGCCTTGCGCGATAGGAACGCGTGAAGCACCAACGCGGAGATCGCGACCACCAGGCCCAGCTCGGTGGTGATCAGCGCCTCGGAGATCCCGCCGGAGAGCGTCTTGACGTCGCCGGAGCCGAACACGGTGATGAGCTTGAAGGTGTTGATGATGCCGGTCACCGTGCCGAGCAGTCCCAGCAACGGCGCGGTGGAGGCGCAGACCGCGAGGAACGGCGTGAGTTTGTTGACCTTCATGCGGGTGGTCAGCATCTCCTCGTACATCACTTCTTCGACCAGATCTTTCGGCTCGTCGATATGCTCGACGCCGATCGCCAACATGACGCCGGTCGGACCTTTAACCTTTTTGATTTCCGCGGCGGCTTTCTCGTGGTCGTTCACGAGCATGGCGCGCAGAACGGGTTGAACGGCCTTTTCGGAGGGCTGAGGCACCAGCATGAGTTGAATCCATTTGACGACCGCGATGATCACGCAGAGCACGAACATGCCGAGAATCACGTAGGCGACCATGCCGCCTTTCTGGATGTGCTCTTTGAAGGTCTCCTTGGTTTCCTCGATCTTGCGCGCGTTTCCGAGGCTTGGGTCGAACGGGAACACGCCCGATTTGGCCGCGACCGTGGTCTTGACCATTTCGGCGTTCACCGCGTCGGCGAAGGGAAGCACCGTCGGCTCGAGCGAACCCAGCCGTTGCTCCGCGACGCCCGCCATGGAGCCGTCGGAGGAAGAGAACAGCGCGATGGGACCCACCAGCAGATACTCGCCTTGCTTGACGAGACCATCCGCGCCGGCCGCGGTCCCGCTGAAGGCCGTTCCACCCACGACGCCCTGGAGACGACCGATCGACGCCTCGACCAGCTCGGTTTGCTGGACGAAGATCTCCTCGTCGGAAAGGTTCGCGTTGTCGGGCGCGAGCGTCGCGTCCTCCACGACGTTTTCATAGAGGTCGAGCTCGGCGATGTGCAGACGGGTCTCGAAGTTGCGGGTGTATTCAACCAGCAGGTTGGAGATGTAGCTCTTCTCGCCCTTGCGCGTTTTGATTTCGGCGCGCAGGTTGTTGAGGTCGAGGTTGCGGCTGTCGAGCTGGCGCGTCACCTTCTGGTGTTCCAGCCGGACGTCCATCACCTCGTCTTCCAAGGCGTTGAGGCCCTTGACCATGGGAAGCTTTTCCTTGGAGACGCTTTCGCGCGTGTTGGAGAGCTCCTTCAAGCTGGCCTCGAGTTTGGCTTGCATGTCGGACTGGGCGAAGGCGCCGCCCGCGAGCGATACGAATAGAAAAATGGCGAGTTTCTTCATGGGTCCGGTTCCTTAGTCGACGCTGACGGGCAACGGCATGAAGGCCGCGACCTTTTCGTTTTTCAAAATGGAGATGGAATCGGCCACCTGGGGCGCGATCGCGTTGTTTTGTTCCCAGGTCCAGCCTTCGGAAGTCGGTCGGCCCACGAACGCGACGTCGCCGTTGTTGTTGCAGGAGTATCCCGCGGCGTAGCCGATGTAGAGCGTCTGGACCTCGGCGGTGGTTCCGTCTTGGAGGTCCTTCACCTCGCTGACCACGGTGATTTCGCCCGCGCCTTTGTTCAGTTCGTTGATGATGCCGATGACGTTCTGGTAGCGCTCGGACAGCGACAGCTCGGTCTCCGCGGTTTTGGGCAGGCGCTGGCTCAGCGGCTTGATTCGATCCCGGACCGGCTCCGGCAGGATCGGCAGCAGCGCGAGCACCTCGCGCTCCAACGTGAAGATTCGGTTAACGAGCGTGGCGGACGCGTTTTTCAGCGCGTCGTTTTCCTTAACCAAATTCTCACGCTTCTTGTCGGCGTCGGTGATGAGCGACTGGGTCTCGTGGATTTTCTTGCTCAGCGCGTCGCGCTCGGCGCGCACCAGATCGATCCGATCGCCCAGCACCTCGCGCTCGAGCTCCCATTTGTTCTTTTCCTCGGAGATCAGCTTGCGGGTTTCCACCCACTTCGAAAGCGCTTCTTTCGTCTCGTCGAGCTCCGTCGCTCGAACCGCGACGGCCGCGCTGGAAACGGCTAAAAATATCATCAGTTGTTTTTTCATGTTTACCTCGGGCTAGAGTTCTATTTCCAAAATGTTCGCGCTGAGTGAGTGGTTTGTTAGGTGGTCGTTACCAGGTGGTGCTCAATCCAATCGAATACTCCCGTCCTTTCGTATACGAACTGCGAATCGCATCCTCATACCCAGCTTCGCGATAGACCGTCTCGATATCCGGATCAGTCAGGTTCTTGGCTTTGAAGCTTAGTTTGAAATGATCGGTTATCTTTGTAGACACCGTGAAATTCAATACTCCATAAGGTAGCGCATAAACGGCAGGAGACGGCGAGCCTCCCGTAGTGTTTTTGACGCGTTTCAGCGTGTCACCCTGATGCGTGTAGAAGAGACCCAGTTTAGTATCCATAAAATCGATATCGTAAGTGAAAAACACGTTCGCTAGATATTCGGGCATCTCCTGGACGTCACTGGTTGTTCCATCGTCCAAATCCACTTCACCTTCAATGAGCGTGAAGTTTGCGCCGACTCCAACGCCCTCAAAGATATCAAAGAATTGGCCTAAAGACTGGCGCGCCTCCAGCTCATATCCGCGAACCCATGCCGTGGGATAATTTCGCACAAAAGTATATTTCTGTCCGTTACCATCTGAAGACTCGTAATACTGAATCGGTTCCTCAATATCCTTGGTGAAGAAAGACGCGGAAAGAAGCCCTCCAGGATAAGGCGTGTAGTCTAAACGGAAATCAAGGTTTTCCACCGGGCTCGCTACCAGATCAGGGTTGCCATAAAAGGCCGGCGCACCGGCATATTCTCGCTGAATGATAGGAACCACCTCTTTAAACTGCTGTTTAGCCACGGTCCGCGCCCAATTAAAACGGAACATGATATTATCTACAGGGGTCACATCAAAACCAAAGGAGGGTAGATAGTCTGAACGATTATAATCCGCATCCTCCTCATAGCCTCCGCCCGGCTTCGCGTTAAGGAATGCCAGCGCACCGTTCTCCGGAAGAATTTGCCGGGCAACTGAATCGTCATCCGGATCAAGGAACGTTTGCAGCTTGAACTTCTCGTATCTCACCCCGCCCCGTACAGACAGAAAATCAAACACGGGAAAATCAGACATGAGATAGTAGGCATCAATATCCTGATTACCCGTGTATTGAACATCTCCGAAATAGGCATACATCGCTGTCGGAGAATTTGCCGGAAAGAGCTCCACGAGACCGACATCCCATGGCGCTTTAAAGGTCGGGATGCTTACCCCCCGGTCCTTGTTACTGAGGGACTGCTGGAAAAACTTGCGGTCGACGCGGTCCTGAAACAGGCCCGCTTTGAAATAGCCCTCATCTTCCGTCCAGTTGGCGAAGTCCCACTTATAGTTGAAGGCAATCTGATCACTCTCTTCAACCACTTCCTGCCAGATCATCTGGCGGTTACCCAACTGCTCCTGGGGCTCATCGGCAAAGTATGTGCCATTGGATTCCACACCGGTGATCGTTTCTGGAACAGCACCCAAATCATAGATGTCTTCGTTAAACCACGCGAAATCAGGGAAGACCAAACCAAGCTGCGGGTTCGCTTCGATATAACGCCGGAAGGCGTCATAGTCAGAGCGGAACTGCGCACTGACAGCTGGAGGAGTATATACTTCACCAATGGAGTTGGTAAACGCACTGGTCCAAGCCGCGCCGGGCGCAAAGTTACCCAGCGTATCAATTGGATAGGATCCGGGCGGTGGAATACCGATTATCCAGTCATATTCCGGATCGGGAGATGAGATCACTGCCCCAGGAATCCACGTATAGGCCAAAATTTCTTTCTGTTCCTGAAGGGAGGACGAACCCTCAGACAGCTTCCAGTCCAAAACCGGGCGTTTAAACTGGAAGATACCATCCGACCCGAATTCAGGAATAGGAATAGTCAGTTCTCCTCCAAACTGGTCGGAATGGGTGTCACGCTCCTTGTACAGCATAGCCTCGAATATCCGATAAGGGGCCACATTAATGGATTGATCGGATCCATCGACATAATCGAGATACTGGGGATTATAGAGTTCTCGTCCACGGGTATCTTTGGACACAATGGCAGAATCTTCAGCATTGTGCGTAAAGACATGTAGATAATTCAATTTGAGAAGCTCATGCTCCAACCCGACGGCCAAAGCCCCGCTCCAATTGATTTCATGTGTACTTTTGGTGATATCGTATAAATCCGTCAGAACGAGTTCATCAACTTGAAGAATTCCATTCTGGTACCTGCCATCCGAGTAAGGAGCCAACTGATCGGGTTCCAAGTCTAGATAAGCAGCCGCGGCGTCGTTTTCATAATATTTATCCTCAATCACGCCGTCACGATGATAGGCCTTCTGCTCGTAACTGAATGTTGCCAAGCCTCCGAGCGAGAAATCCTCGCCGAACGCATCGAATTCAAATCGATCCCCGGCATCGATAGCCCAGTTGAAATTATCGGGTTGATCGGTTTTTTTCGTCCCGTACGAACCCTCTACCGTCTGGGGTGCGGGCGCGGCGGCCGCACCGGCATCCGGCGGCGGATTAAAATCGCGCTTGCCCCAATATTCCATCTCGCTCTGCTCGTACGTAAGAAATTCGCCGTCATCCGCCTGATCGCTGTAAAATTTGGAGCCCACACTAAATTTCAGTAACCGCTCTTCCGGAATACCTCTCAAAACAACATCGACACTACCCCCCGAGGCATCGCCTTGCTGATCAGGTGTGAATGATTTTAGAACGCGGACACTTTCAATCAGGGATGCAGGGTATTGGTCCAACTGCACCGCGCGCTTGTCGGGATCGGCGGTAGGCAGACGCACCCCATTCAACGTTGAAACCACATATCGATCAGGCAGACCACGAACAACGGCGTATTTACCGTCTTGTACCGTAGTCCCGGATACCAGCTTGAGCGCTCCGGCGGCATCACTGGCACCGGCCTGACTGATCAGATCCGCGCCAACGGAATCCATCAAAGCCGAACTCTCCATACGAAGATTCAACAGGCCGATTTCGGATGCGCCGCCCAGTGAAATTTCCTTCACGATCAGCTCATCCATTTCTTCGTATTCACCGGCCAGAGACGCTTCGACTTCCGCCAGCTGTCCAGGAGAAACAACAACGCTAGGTTTGGTCACGCGGACGTAACCGGCTTTACTGAACATAACAGTGTAAGCACCAGGCTCCATCTGCTCCAGATAAAAACTACCGGCATCGCTCGTGACGGTTTCCTGACCGTTCTCAGAAATCACCACCTTCACCCCGGGAAGCGGGACTTCAAAGTCCAGATCCATCACGGTTCCCCGAATACCCCCCTTCTGCGCAAATGCCTCCAACGAGCAGAACAAGCACACTGTAACCAACAGATTCCTCAAGGATTTCTTCACCAAAGCCTACCAAAAATTGTCTTATTTAAATTCCATTAGCCCAATTGAGCGAGGGGTTATAAGCCATGGGAATTAAATGGAGCAACCCCTTAACCATTAGCGTTTTGTTAGCGGCCATCCCCTACCACGGAGTTCCCAATGATTTGATGAGCCCATTCATTTCTTCATTCAGCGAAGGAGTCAAAGGCACATCGTATTCCACCAGAGACAGCGTGATTAGATTCAGGTCTTCCAGACGCGGTTTTGAATTCGGGTTCACGACCGCCTGATCAAGTGCGTTGAGGTAAACCTGCTCAGCACGATCCATCTTCCCGATGAATGCGAAAACCTCGCCGATTGAACAAAGCACATCAGCACGATGAATGTTGTAGATGCTCCCTTCAGACTCCCCATATGTCTTATAGAGCAGTTTCGCGGCTTCCAGAGCTTCATCCTCAAACTGAAGCTTGTGGGCGGTAATGATGTTGGATGCCTTCAAAGGGAAAAAGAGTCGCGGACGGAATTCACTCTGGGAAATAAACAAGGATGCTTCGTGATAGAAGCTCCTGGCCAACTCCGCATCACCATTTTCATCGGCAGCCAACGCCATGTCATGGAGCCATTCAACGCGGTACATTATCGGCATGGAGATGGAATACCGATCGATGAGCGATTTCAAGTGGTCTCGTTTTTCAGCATCTTTAAAATAGAGGCCGTATAGGAGAACAACACCATCAACCGCCGCCTTCTTCCCTTCAAAGGTTTCGCCTTCAGCGAGGATCATATTAATGGCAAGAGAGGCATCGTAATCGGCCTCGGCAAGCGCGAGAGCCTGTTTCTTGATAAAATCAGACTGTTCCGCGGGCAGCACGTTTTCGCTCCACTTTTTCGCCGCCTCCTTGTCACCCGAAATCCAGCAGTATTCAGCGAGGGCGACCTTGATCCGATCGAGGCGGAAATCATCGTACTTATCAAAATAGTTTTTGTGCTCACCGGTCGCGGCAATCATACCGGCTTTCCAACCCGTGACGGTATCCGCAACAACAGACACTTCTTTAATCATTTTTTCCGCGAGGTCTTTTTTTCCGGACTCGTAATATGCCGTCGCGATTTTGGCTTTAAGCTGATCCGCGCGCCAGTTTGTAATTTTCGCGCGAAAGGATTGGGCCCGTTCAAGATCATGGGAATCAATGAGAAACTCAACGACCGTGGCGAGTTCCCGATTCCGGTTTCTCTCATGTGGATGGTCCGGCAGCAGCAGCAGTGCCTCGGCAGTTTTGGAAATAGCTTCAGCCTGCTTTGCAAGCAGTGTGTTCTCAGCGCTCACGGTCAGGTTTGCAAAGGACAAAACTCCGAGGAGAATCAAACAAGTAAGGGGTAACCGTTTCTTCATAATTCCAACACCTGACTAATAACCAATTTTAAAAAAAGAGAGGTGGCAGGGAAACCCTGCCACCAAAGTTGCACATTCTTCTTGGTAAAACCTTAGAAAGAGGTTACGCGGAAGAATTTCGACGCGGACAGAGCCGGATCACCGAAGTACATTTCGACGCCAGTGCCTTCAAGGGTAGCTTCAACAACAACATTGCTGGTGAAGCCTACGTCGTCAGCACTTTCGACCTGGTAGAAACCATTTTCAACAGAAGCCCAGTTCAGCAGAACACCCGTGGAGATGCCCGGAGCAGCATCCGTTGCTTCGCCGAGGAATCCATACTGGTCAGCAGCGGTCCAACCTTCGAGCCAGTTTTCAGTCGCGCTGAAAGCGCCACGATAGGAAACCAGGTCAAAGAAGCCGTCGTTGGTCGGCAGGGAGTCAGCAACCAGGGCGTCGTTGGCGGCGCGCGGGTCAAGCTTGACGACCGGCGAGCAAGTCAGCGTTCCACCGAAAAGGCTCTGCTCGGCACCACGCGCGTATGCGGCAATCGGGAGGGAGTCAGCGTAAACAACGTCGTATCCCGGCTGATTCAACAGTTCGATTTCATCGACGTGGGGACCTTTTTTAACATTGTAAAGAACGGTGTCGGTCAGCTCGTTCATGTATCCGTCAGCCTGCGCCCAGTAGATTTCAGCAGCGGTCTTGCCGGCAGCCGTGATACGAACAAGGTCATTGCTGTAGGCGTTCGCGTTAAACGCGACACCGTAAGTGTCTTCCATATTCGGAACCGTTTTCAGAGCGGTGCGAAGAGTGTACTTACCACCACCATCAACCTCAGTACCGGCCGCGAAGTTCCATCCGGAACCGCCGTCACCGTCAAGCTCTTCGTCGATCAGATCGTCCGGGACATCCATGAAGATGGAGTTACGAACCTGCAGACGAACGTTGTCGCGAAGCGCCATACCGTGGTCACCCTTGGTGTGGTTACCGATCACCGTGAAGTTATACAGGGTGGAAGTCGTGTGCGGTTCGCAGTCGGAGTCTTCAGAACCGTCCATCTCGATGCAGTTATCACCAACACCGGAACCCTGTTTAGCATTAGCGGAATAACCCTGAACGATCAGACCATGCTGAACCTTGCCGCGCCATCCCTGGTCGCAATCCAAGCTGTCGTCGCCGATGTTCCAGATGGATACATATTTCATGCAGACGGTTCCGCCCCAGATTTCGATACCATCATCAACGTTGTTCATGATTTCGATATGATCAATCTGAGTTTCACGACCGATGCCACCGAGGGAAAGACCGTTCAGCTCGGAAGCTTCTTCCAGAACCTGTCCGCCGTAACGGAAAGAAACGTAGGAAAGCGTACCCGCATCGTAGTCGTCGTTGTTTCCACCGTACGCCTCGCGTCCGTCACCAACAGCAACAAGACCTTCCATGATGCGCGCGTGCGTACCAACAGCTGCCGGAGTATCTACGTCAGTACCGTTCATCACATTACCTTTGTAGACGTGAGAAGAGATGATACCCTCGCCCATGATCGCGAGTGAGCCCCACTCCTGACACACCGGACGCCAGTTAGCGAAGTCGTCGTTGATGGAGGTAAAGGTGATCGGCGCGTTGGAAGTACCCGCGGCATTGATCTGAGCACCCGAGGAAATAGCCAAAGAACCACCGTCGGAAGTGATGGTAGTCCCCGGCTCGATCGTCAGGGTTGCACCCGGAAGAACGGTAACACGGTTAGTCATGATATGCGTATCAGCGGCCAACCAGCCCGTAGAGCCGACAATGTCGCCGCCCCAGTAGTTTGTAGCGGCCTGGGCACCCAGGCCAGCAGCCATAGCTGCTACAATAATAAATTGTTTCTTCATTAATTTTCTCCTTCAATGATTTAGTTCGATCGTTATGCGGTCGCCCGCAATATTGCTTTTTTTACCTAACCGTGTCTCGGGGAGTGGAACCGGCGGTCTTTTCTGTTTCTTCCGCCCGGTTTCCATCAAGTCCGCTGAAACGTCAAAGAGGATTGGGTTCGGTTAAATAATCTCCGCCTCGACGGACTTGTTCCCTTCGACGCCGCACATTTGGCGGGTTTCGTGTTTGGGAATGATTAGGAGACGCCATGGAAGCTGTTGGCATTCCATGAAGAATCGGCGAGCAAACCGTTAAGCTTGAGTTAGCGCGAAAAAAAAACGCCCTGTGTTCAACAAGGCGTTTTCATCGAAACAGGCCGGTTTTATTGGCCGCGTTCGATGCGGCGGTGCGCGTCCATCAGTTCGCCGGGATTGGTTTGCGCGGCGAGCAGGGAGAGTTCTCCGCAAAGCACCTGCGCGGCGCAAAGGCAGGCGAGGCGCTTGGAATTCTCGCCGGGCTCTCGCGGTTCGGTCAGGCCCATGCGCTCCATGTTTTCCAGCACGAAGTCGAGCCCCTTGCCGTTGCCGACGGTGCCCATGATGAGATTCGGCAGCGTGACCGAAAAATAGAGATCGCCATCGCGCTCCTCGGCGATGGTGAAGCCTTGCGAGCCCTCAACGATGTTGGCCGCGTCTTGCCCGGTCGCGAGATAGAAGCCGAGGAGCATGTTGGCGAAGTGCGCGTTGGCGCTGCGCGAGCCGCCCGCCAGCAACGTGCCGATCAGATTTTTTCGGATGTTGAGCTGCACGACTTTCGCGGGCGTGGTTTTCAGATAGCGGCGGCAGATCTTTTCGGGAATGGTCAGCTCCGCGACGACGTACTTGCCGCGGCCGAGAATGCCGTTCACCGCGGTGGCCTTTTTGTCGGAGCAATAGTTTCCGGAGATGGAGCCGTACTTCAATTCGGGGTGTTCCGCGAGAATGTGGTTCATGAGCGCTTCCGCGGCCTGCGTGCACATGTTGTGGCCGGAGGCGTCGCCGGTCGTGAACTCGAAGCGAACGAAGAGCAGGTTCGCCGCGATCTGGGAGTTGATGTTGATCAGCTTCGCGAAGCGGCTGGTTCCCTCGACCACCTTTTCAAGGGTCGGCGAGTCGGCTTTGATGCTTTGGAGCGCCCGCAGCGCCGCGACCGCGTCGGGCGCCTCGAACAGCACGGAGCGCGTCATGCGATCGTCGATGACGGCGCATTGGATTCCGCCTTCGCAGTTCATGGAAACGCGCGCGCCGCGGTTGACGGAAGGCCAAAGCGGCGTTTCGTACGTCGCGAGCGGTACTTCGTGGTCGCCTTCGAGCACGGGACCCGAAACTCTTAAAGGACCTACGAAACGCATGGGAATCTGGGCGTAATCACTCATCTGCTACTCCTTAGTCGGTAAAGAGTAAGCGGGAACGATCAGGCTTGTCAAACCACGAACCCCGACGTCTGGCCGACGCGCCGCGGCGGAACGCGTCGCTAAACATTTACCGAACAACGGAATAACTTGATTCTAACATTTTAAGGATTGTTAGCGTTCGGTAAACGCGGGACATTGTCCTTATGGAAAAGATCAAGATTTTGGTTGTTGAGGATGAAGCGCCGATTCAGGAACTGCTGCAATTCAACTTGGAGCGGGGCAAGTATCGCGTGAAGGTGGTGGACTCCGGCGAGGAGGCTCTAACCATCGCCGCGCAATTCCAGCCCGACCTGATCCTGCTGGACATCATGTTGCCTGGCGCCGACGGACTTGAAGTCTGCAAGCGGCTGAAGGCCGATCCGAAAACCGAGCGCATCCCGATCATCATGCTGACCGCGCTGTGCGAGGAGGCGGACGTGGTGACCGGCCTGGAACTGGGCGCGGACGACTACATCACGAAGCCGTTCAGCCCGCGGGTCCTGCTGGCCCGGGTCAAGGCGGCCCTGCGGCGCATCGCCACCAGCAAGCCGGAGCGGAACGACGAGCTGATTTCCGCGCACAACATCACGATCGACGTGGCTCGGCACAAGGTTGAGGTCGACGGCCAAGACGTCGCGCTGACGTTCACGGAGTTCAAGGTTCTCCAGTTGCTTTCCCAGCAGCCGGGCCGCGTGTTCACGCGTTATCAGATCGTGGACGCCGTCCATGGCGACGATTATCCCGTGACGGATCGTTCCGTCGACGTGCAGATCGTCGGGCTCCGCAAGAAACTTGGCGACTCGGGAAAGTATATTGAAACGGTCCGCGGAATCGGGTATCGCTTTAAAGAGGAGGAGTAGAAAGGTTGAAAGGTCATAGAGATCAAGGGTTTCAGAGCGAGAACGTTCGGCTCTTTCCGATTATCGGTCCTTTTTTCCCTTCCACCCCCGATCGGCGACTATGAAAAAAAAACACCTGTTTTGGCTGCTGTTGCCGTCGTATTGGATCCTGACGGCCGTCGCGATTCTGGTGGTGGCGCTCTACGCGTTCCACTCGATGTCGAACCTCTATTTTCAGGCGCTCGAAAACGACATTCACACCCGCGCCACGCTGCTGGCCGAGCAGGCCTCCCCGCTCGTCGCCTCCATGAATGAAGAGGCAATCGACGCGCTCTGCAAAAAACTCGGCGCGTCCGCGGGCACCCGCTTCACCATCATCATGCCCGACGGAAAAGTGGTCGGCGACTCGGACGAACGGCCCGACGTGATGGAATACCACGGCGACCGCCCGGAGATTCGCATGGCGCTCGCGGGCGATGTTGGAATGGACACGCGCTACAGCCGAACGATCAGGCAGGAAATGATGTACATCGCCGTCCCGCTCAAGGACGGAACCCGACAAACGCTCTGCGCGGTGCGCGCCTCGCTGCCCATGACCGCGATCAAAAGCGAGCTCAACGCGATGACGCTGCGCGTGATCGCCGCCTCGATCCTTACCGGCATCCTCTCCATGATCGTCTGCGTCGTGGTGGTCCGACGGATCACGTATCCCCTGCGCGGCATGGGGAACGCGGCGCGCCAATTCGCCGAGGGCGACTTCAACCACCGGATACCGTCTCAAGAGACGCTGGAGCTGGATCAGCTCGCCGACTCGCTCAACTCCATGTCCGCGCAACTGAGCAAAACCCTTTCCACCATCAGCGAGCAGCGCAACGAGCAAAACGCCGTGCTGTCGTCCATGGACGAAGGCGTGCTGGCCATCAACAAAAAAGAGCGGATCATCCACATGAACCGCGTCGCCGGCGAGATCCTCGGCGTCAACCACCGCGAGACGAAACGCGAAATGATGCAACAAGTCGTGCGATTCGCCAATCTGCAGGAGTTCATCAAGGCCTTGCTGGGTTCTCAGCGTCCGTTGTCCCGCGGCATGACGCTGATTGCCGACACGGAAAAACAGATTCAAGCCAGCGGCTCCGTGTTGTGGAACGCGGAAAAAGAACCCATCGGCGCGCTCGTGGTGCTACGCGACGTCACGCGGGTGCGCCATCTGGAAACCGTGCGCTCGGATTTCGTCGCGAACGTGTCGCACGAACTCAAAACGCCGATCACCTCCATTAAAGGATTCGTGGAAACGCTGCTTTCCGACGACTGGAATCACGAGCCCGACATTCTACGCTTTCTCCAAATCATCAGCCAGCAGGCGGGCCGCCTGAACGCGATCATCGACGACCTGCTGATGCTCTCGCGGCTGGAGCAGAAAGACGGGCTGGTGATGAAAGAACCCTGCAAGCTGAGCGCCGTGATCGAAACCGCGATTTATCTCTGTCAGCTCCAAGCGGGCAAAAAAAACATCAAGATCGACTGCGTCTGCCCGGAGGACATCGAAATCTCCATCAACGCGCCGCTTTTGGAGCAGGCGCTCGTGAACCTGATCATCAACGCGGTGAAATATTCCGAAAACGACAAAAAAGTGCTCGTGCTCGCGGAAGCGCGGCAGGACAGCGTCGTGATCTACGTCAAAGACGAAGGGTTTGGCATCGAACGCAAGCACATGGAACGGCTCTTCGAACGTTTTTACCGCGTCGATACGGCCCGGAGCCGAAAACTGGGCGGAACCGGGCTTGGCCTTTCCATCGTGAAGCACATCGTCTCGGCGCACGAAGGCTCCATCCGCGTGGAAAGTAAAGTCGGCGCGGGAACCACCTTTATTCTCACGCTTCCGATCATCGAACCGGACGAATAAACCCCGCGTTCTTCAACGCGAAATCCCCTGCATTATTTCGTGGCCAATTGTTAGCTTTCTGTTAGGTTCTCGGCGCGATTTTCAACCAACCAAATCAGGGGAAGCGAATGGACGTCGGATTGTTTTTTAAAATTGCGTCGCAGGTCATAGGAGGGCTTGGCGTCTTCCTGCTCGGAATGAAATACATGTCGGAAGGCCTTCAGGCGGTTTCCGGCGATCGTTTGCGCAAAATGATCAGCGTCGCGACGAACAACCGCGTCATGGGCGTGATCGTGGGCCTGGCGGTAACGTGCATGGTTCAATCCAGCTCCGTCACGACCGTCATGGTCGTCGGGTTCGTGAACTCGGGCATCATGACGCTGATGCAGGCGATCGGCGTGATTTTCGGCGCCAACGTCGGCACGACCATCACCGGGTGGATCCTGGTGCTGCACATCGGCAAGTACGGCCTACCCATACTCGGCATCGCGGCGTTCTTCTTCCTCTTCTCGAAAAGTCAGCGGATTCGCTATATCGGCATGACCATCATGGGCGTCGGCATGGTTTTCTTCGGTCTTGAGCTCATGAAAAACGGCTTCAAACCGTTGCGCTCTCACGAAGAATTCAACGCCTGGTTCCTCGCGTTTCAGGCCACGTCCTATCTGGGCATCGCTAAATGCGCCATGGTCGGGATGGTTCTGACCATGATCGTGCAATCGTCCTCCGCGACACTGGGGATCACCATTGGTCTGGCCGCCACCGGCGTCATTGAGTTTCAGACCGCCGCGGCGCTGGTCATGGGCGAAAACATCGGCACCACCATCACCGCCTGGCTCGCTTCGCTCGGCACGACGACGACCGCCAAGCGCGCGGCCTACGCGCACGTGTTCTTCAACGTGTTCGGCACCATATGGTTTATCGCGCTCTTCCCCGTCGCGATCCAAGGATTGTCCCGCCTAATCGCGTGGAAAACCGGCTTCAACCCCATCGATATCAGCATCGATTCCATGGACGAGAACAAGTTTGGCCAGATCGTCACGGCCGGCATCGCCCTCACCCACACCACGTTCAATGTCGCCAATGTGCTGTTCTTCCTTCCGTTCGCCGGTCTTCTTGGAAAATTCGTCACCAAGCTCGTCCCCGAGAAGGAGACCAAGGAGGTCAGCCACCTCACCTATCTCGACGTCCGCATGCTCGACACGCCGTCGCTCGGAATCGTGCAGTCGCAGGGTCAGCTCAACTTCATGGCCGAGAGCGTCGAGGGCATGATGACCAACCTGCACGCCTGCATTTTGGGAGAGGGAGACGTCAAAACCGAAAGCAAGATCTTCAAGCGCGAGGAGATCCTCGACAACGTTCAAAAGGAAATCTTCATGTTCCTCAGCAACATGGTTTCCGGACAGGTGCCGCACGAGGTCACCAACAAGGCGCACATGCAGATGCGCATCGCCGACGAATACGAGTCGTTATCCGACTACACCGCCAACGTCCTCAAAGGGCTCAAGAAACTGCAGAAAAACAATCTTGAGCTGGATGAGCCCGCCCGCGAGAAGTTGAGCTCCCTGCACGTCCGCGTCGCGGCCTACATCGCCAAGGTGAACGAATACATGAAGGACGAGAGCACCGACGTGCTGAGCTGGGCCAACACCGAGGGCACCGCCATCGCCTCGCTGATGAAAGAATATCGGCGCCAGCATCTCGCCCGACTGCAGAACGAGGAAGTCTCGCCCTACTTCAGCCTGGCCTACACCGACATGCTGAACTATTACCGCCGCATGAAGGACCACGCGCTGAACATCGCCGAGGTTGTCGCGGGCGAAAAGTAAGCGGGGAAAATCACGCGGCTGAATCCGAGCCCGCCGAAGAACAGGCGGGCTCTTTTTCATCCTGACCCATCTCGAACGCGACCCAAACAATTCAAACGCCTTGGTAACCCGATACTAATCTCTAACCCTCTCCTCATCTTTTCCTAACACTCTCCGCCTAATCATACGCTCATATTTACGGAAGAGATCCGATTGCTCTGGAAATGCTTTCTTAACAATCGGACAAAAAAAGGGGAAATCCCGCCTCTTCCGCGCCGGCGAAGGGGAATTCCAGGGGTCTGGATCATTTTTGCCTAACAGAAACTGAATGGAGGATGAATAAAATGAATAAAAAGTTAATTATCGGCATGACGGCGATCGCGCTCGGCGCGACGGCGGTATTCGCGGCGGAAGACGCCTCGGTCTACGACACGATCTGGGACAGCCTGACCCTGGTTGACAACAAAGAAGCCTCCGTGGTCCAGAAACTGGCCGTGGTCGGCCGCCTGCAGGGCGACGCCGTCTCCTTCCATAGCGAAGACAACAACTACGACGACTTCGACTGGCGTCGGTTCCGCCTCGGCCTCAAAGCCACCGTCTTTAACGATTTCACCATCCACGCCGAGATGGACGGCGACATGAACGATGTCGACGAGGATTCCTGGGATCAGTTCTATGGCCGTCTGACCGACGCCTACGTGGGCTGGAAAGCATGCGACGAAGCCTCCATCAAAGTCGGCAAACAGTCCGCCGGCTTCACCCTCGACGGCGCGACCTCCTCCAAAAAGCTGATCGTTCCGGAGCGCAGCATCGTCGCTGAAAACCTCTGGTTCACCACCGAGTACTTCACCGGCGCGTCGGTTTCCGGAAAAATCGAGGATTGGTCCTACAATGTTGGTGGATTTTCCGCGAGCAAGGAGAAGGAGTTCGGACACTTCGAAAGCGGCTATTTCGCCCTGCTGTCCGCCGGACGCAAGGTGGGTGAAAAGGGCGAGCTTCGCCTGGATTACGTGTACAACGACCCGGACTACACCGGCGTGAACAAAAACCCGGACTACACGGTTGGAACAAAGAACCTGGAGCACGTGGCCGCGCTCGTCTACAAACAGATGCTGAGCGAAAAAGTCGGCCTGTGGTGCGATGTCGCGGGAGCGACGGGTATTGAAAGCAAAGGCCAAAGCGACCTGCTCGGCGTCGACGTCATGCCCTTCTACAACATCTCCGACAGCCTGCAGGCGGTTTTCCAATACGCGGCCGTCACCAGCCTGGACAACCAGTCGGACGTCAAGATGTCGCGTTACGCCGGCAAGAACTCCGGGGGCGACAAAGTTGAAACCGCGCACAACTTCCTGCTCGGCTTCAACTGGTACCTCTACGGACACAAGCTGAAGTGGCAGAACGCCATTGAATACAACTACGGCAAAAACCTGGCCTCGACCGGCGAGGACTACAACGGATACGGAGTCACCTCCGCGCTCCGAATCAGCTGGTAAACCAACGAAATTCGGGTCCTCGGATCCATCCGGCTCAAGGCGCCCAATCGGGCGCCTTTTTTCTTTTCACCAGCGACGACCGAACAGAATCACGACCCATCAGAACCGCGTCTTCGCGAGAACCGCGTCGTTTGGCCCGCGAAGTTTCGCGTTCGGTTTTATAGGCGCGCCCGCGCGCCGATCGACAACCAGTTCGATCCGGTTTTTGAATTGGAAATCAAACCGTAGACTCCGGAACGGTGATGCAATCGCAAGACCAGCGCGACCTTCGGGCGATCGACCAAGAAGGCTTCCGCCTCGAAAAACAGATGGTTTTGAAGTTGCTCCTGATTTTCTCCGCGGATCCCCTCCTCGCCCTTTTCCAGCGCCAGCTCGCCGAAGACATAGGACAGGCCTTCGCCAATCATGACGTTTAGACGAAGGGGCCCGAGAGGCGCGTCGCCCGAACGGAGGCCAATGCCGCCGCTTACTTCCCAGACGTCGCTGTCGACGCCGAAATGGCTGATCACCTGTGAATCAAGTTCGATTCCACCGAAAGGAATTCCTTTATCCAGCCCCCAAAACGGAAGATGGAACGGGCCGGTTAAATTATAATTCACGTTCGCGCCGAGATAATACGCGTCCCGGAGGTCGAAGCTGCCCCGAACAGCCTCAACGGGCGCGTCGGGCAAAGTCGTTTCCCACCATTGGCCGAGCGATAATCCCAGCCGCCATTTCGGTGGCTGACGCGAATCGGCTTGTTCGGCCCAGCCAACACGCGCGCCGACGATCAACACGAAAACAACGCGGCGCCAAAGTCTCGCGGATTGGGAATACTTTTTAAAAAAGAGCGACTTCATATGAATTTAGCTGTGGCGGGCCAGCCAACGCGGAGCCCGGCGCGGATACGGGGCCCCGCTCACCTGTTCCAAACATAGTGATTAACGCGGGTTTCCTTGGCAAGCCCATTCGAACGGACGCCGCGGACAGCCTCGCGAAAAGCGATGGATCGGGGCGCGTTCGAGTGTTAGGAGCATGTTCGAATTCATCGGTTCTTAATCCTCTCCTAATGCTTTTCTAACACCAATCACCGAGATTCAATGCGTATTTAGGAAGCACTGTTAGGGAATCATAACAAACCAGGAGAGATTCAATATGAACAAACAGATCCTCGCGATAACGGCGGCAATCGCCGTGGCCGGCGCGTCCAGCGCGGCCGACAAAATCGTCATCGACGGCTCCACCACGGTGGGCCCCATCGCCAAAGCGTTCGCTGAATATTTCATGGCGGCCAACCCCGAAGTGAACATCACCGTGTCGGAATCCGGCAGCGGCAACGGCGCGAAGAGCATCGTGAACGGCACCTGCGACGTCGCGGCCATGTCGCGCCCCATGAAGGATTCGGAATTCCAGGCCGCGGCCGACAAGGACATCCAACCGGTCGCGCACGTCGTCGCGCTCGACGGGCTTCCGATTCTGGTTCATCCCTCCAACCCGGTTCAGGCGCTGACGGTGGAGCAGGTCCGCGAGATCTTCCTCGGCAACATCAGCAACTGGAAAGAAGTCGGCGGGCCGGACAAAGCGATCGTCACGATCTCGCGCGACACCAACAGCGGCACCTACGAAACCTTCGAAGGGCTCGTCATGCAGAAACAGAAGATCCATGAAAACTGCGAATACGTCGGCTCGAACGGCGCCATCCGTCAGCGCGTCCAAAGCACGCCGGCGGCCATTGGCTACGCGGGCCTCGGCTTCGTCGACAAAACCGTGAAGGCGCTCAAAGTCAACGGCATCTACCCCTCCGCGGAAACCGTGCAGACCGGCGAGTATCCGATCGCCCGCCCGCTGTTCATGTACACCAACAAATATCCGAAGCTCGGTTCCCCGCTGTATCGCTTCGCGACCATCCACCTGACCGAAGACGGACAGGAAATGGTTGAGGAAATCGGATTCGTTCCGGTCACCGCCTACTAAGTAAACGAATACGTGACGATTGAGGCGCGGCCCGTTGGTCGCGCCTTTTCTCGTTGAGAAACGCGCGGGGCGAGACCACGCGGCGGCACCGCTCTCACCCAACATTAATTGGTCACTAATCATTCGCTAACAATTCGAACGCACTATCGCGCTCAATCTTAAGGGATTTTGTGTGTCTATGAGCGAAAAAGCTAATACAAGCCTAATAATGAGCGACGCGGCCAGCCGCAAACAGCGCGTTGGCGCGATACTGGGCCAAAGCCTGCTCTTTTTGATCACGTCGCTCTCCACCTTCGCGGTCTTTTTCATCTTCTATTTCATCCTGAAAGACGCGATCCCCTTTTTCAAACTCGAGGGCTTCAAGGAATTCTTCACCAGCGCGCGGTGGTACCCCTCCGGCTCGCCGCCCGAATTCGGCGCCCTGCCCATTTTCCTTGGAACGGGATTGGTCACCTTGGGCGCCATCGTGGTCGCGGTGCCGCTCGGCATCGCCGCTTCGGTCTGCCTGAGCGACCTGCTCCCCTTCAACGTTCGGCAAATCGTCAAGCCGGTGATCGAGGTTCTCGCGGCGATTCCGTCGGTCGCGTACGGCTTCTTCGCGCTGGTCGTGTTCGCGCCGATGCTGCAAAACCACGGCGGAGCGATCCTCTCCGCGGGCGTTTGGATCGTGCTCGGCCCGATCTTCGCCCTGCTGGTCATGGTGTTTGGCGACCTGATCCTCGACAAGCTCCGCGACAAAATGAATCCGAAGGTCGCCGCCGCGACCATCTTCCCGATTCTGGGCGCGCTCAGCGTCATCGTTCTCTACCGCCTCTCCGCCCAACTCGCCGGCGTCGAGATCAGCTCCGGCACCAACGCGCTGAACGTGTCGATCATTCTCGGCATCATGGCCCTGCCCACCGTGGTCAGCGTTTCCGAAGACGCGCTGCAGGCCGCCGGCCGCGAGCTGCGCGAAGGCTCCTACGCGCTCGGCGCCACCCGCGCCGAAACCATCATTAAAACCATCATCCCCGCCTCCGTCAGCGGTATCCTCGCCGCGGTCATTCTAGGCGTCATGCGCGCCATCGGCGAAACGATGGTGGTCTGGATGGCCTCGGGCAACGCGGCGCGGATCCCGGACCCGATTTTCAACGTGCTCCAGCCGATCCGCACGCTCACCGCGACGATCGCCGGCGACATGGGCGAGGCGGACCACGTCACCGGCTCGTCGCGCTTCCACGTGTTGTTCGCGATGGCCTTCTGCCTGCTCGCCTTCTCGTTCATCATGAACCTCGCCAGCGAGATCATCGTCAAGCGCTCGCGGAAGAAACTTGGAAAATAAGCCATGAGACTGGAAACTAGAAAGCTGCTCGACAAAGCGTTCTCCGGCCTCGGTCTGATCGCCATCGCCGTGATGGCCATGGCGTTGCTCTTGATCCTCAGCCCGATCGTCTGGCGCGGCTCCAAGGCGTTCGTTTTCAAAGGCACGATCGAGCACCACCGCGTCATGCTCGAACAGTTCGACCGCGGCGACGCCGACGCGTTCAACGCGGAATACGCCGCGGCCGTCGCGGCGCGCGCGCCCGTTTACGAAATGCTCGCGGCGTTCGAGGCCGAAACCCGCGCGCTCGAGGCCTCCATGGAGGCCGACATGGACGCGCGGAAAGCGCGCGCCAAGACCCTCAAGGATCAAGCCCGCTCCCTGAAAAGCGAAGGCGCCGACGAAGCCGAGGTCGCGAAGCTGGAAGCGGAGGAAGACCGGCTCAAAGACGAAGCCAAAGAACTGAAAAACCAGATCCGCGAAATGACCGCGGCCCGCGAGGAACCGTTCGACGCGGTCAAGGACGCCATCAAGGAACTGCTGGGTCCCGACCCCGGGCAACGCACGCCGGTTCTGCTTCGCCAACAATACGGCCAAACGCGCTGGGACCGCGCCCAGATCAAACTCCACGAGGCGCTCTACTCCGAAGAGTGGGACTATTCCAACGCCGACGCCATGGGCGTGTTGGTCGAGAAGCCGCGCGTCGAGGCGTTCCTTGGAACCGAGCTCGAACCGCTGTTCCAGCACCTGGAAAACCACCTCGCGGAAATGCTTCGCCCGAAAACCACCTTCTACTGGCGCTTCATCACCGACAAATCGAAAGACTCGCACATCTTCGGCGGCATCTGGCCCGAAGTCCTCGGAACGATCTACCTGACCCTCGGCGCCATGATCTTCGCCGTCCCCATGGGCGTGATCGCCGCGATCTATCTGTGCGAATACGCGCGGGAGGGCCGCGTGGTCAGCTTCCTGCGCATCTGCGTCAGCACCCTCGCGGGCGTGCCGTCGATCGTCTTCGGCCTCTTCGGCCTGGCCTTCTTTTTGAACACGATTCAGGTGTCCGACTCCAAAAGCGTGTTGGCCGGATCGTTGACCCTTTCACTACTGATTCTCCCCACCATCATCCGCTCCTCCGAAGAGGCGATCCTCGCCGTGCCGCTCTCCTATAAAGAAGCCGCGCTCGGACTCGGCGCGAGTCGCTGGCGAACGGTGCTGACCGTGATCCTTCCGGCCGCGCTGCCGGGCATTCTGACCGGCATCGTGATTTCGATGGGCCGCGCCGCCGGCGAAACCGCGCCGATCATCTTCACCGCCGCGGTGAGCGTCGGGGCGCCGTTGAAAATCTGGGAAACGCTGAACCAGCCGACGCCCGCCCTGCCCTGGAACATTTACAACCTGTGCACCGAACACGAAGCGGTGGATGAAATCCGGCACGTGCAATACGGCATGGTGTTCACCCTGGTGGCCATCGTGCTCCTGCTGAACCTGTTCGCGATTCTGGCGCGCGCGCGGATTTCCAAGAAATTGAGAGGCTGACATGACCGAAGAAATCACCATGAAAAAAATCGACACCTTCGCGGCCCGCGCCGACGAGGGCAAACCGAGCAAGACGCACATCGAGGCCAAGGATTTCTCGCTCTTCTACAGCGACTTCGAGGCCGTGCGCAAAGTCAGCATGAAAATCCCGAAACGCAAGGTCACCGCGATGATCGGGCCCAGCGGCTGCGGCAAGAGCACCCTGCTGCGCTCCATCAACCGCATGAACGACTTGATTCCCAACACCAGCGCCACCGGCGAGATGATTTTCGACGGGCACAACATCTACGCCAAGAACATCGACGTGGTGACGCTCCGCGCCCGCGTCGGCATGGTGTTCCAAAAACCGAACGTTTTTCCGAAATCCATCTTCGACAACGTCGCCTACGGGCCGCGCCTGAAAGGCGTGAAAAACAAGCTCGAGCTCGCCGAAATCGTGGAGCAGAGCCTGCGGCAGGCCGCGATCTGGGACGAGGTGAAGGATCGCCTGACGGCCAACGCCCTGGGCATGTCCGGCGGACAGCAGCAACGGCTTTGCATCGCGCGCGCCCTGGCCATCAAACCCGAAATCCTTTTGATGGACGAACCGACGTCCGCGCTCGACCCCAAGGCCACGGCCTTGATCGAGGACCTGATCGGCGAGCTCCGGAAGAACTACACCATTATCATCGTGACCCACAACATGCAGCAAGCCGCCCGCGTCTCCGACCTTACGGCTTTCATGTACGAGGGCGTGTTGGTAGAGTTCGGGAAAACGAAGCAACTGTTCACCAACCCGGACAATCCGCAAACGGAAAACTACATCACCGGACGATTTGGATAGAGAGGCGTGAGGAGGGAAACGTGAAGCGTGATTCAATCACGCCTCACGGTTCACGATTCACGCTCCAAAGGAGCGATTATGGCCAGACATCTGGAAAAAGAACTCGAACGACTCAAGAAGCTGATCTACGCGCTTAGCGCGCGCGTCGATGAAAACCTCGAACTCGCGGTCAAATCCTTTCAGGAAAGCGACCTCGAACTCGCGCGTCAGGTCATCAGAGACGACGTGAAAATCGACGAACTGGAAATCGAGGTCGAAGAGGAGTGCCTCAAAGCGCTCGCGCTTTATCAGCCCGTCGCGATCGACCTGCGCTTCATCACCGCGGTCATGCGAATGAACAACGACCTCGAGCGCATCGGCGACCTCGCGGCGGACATCGCGAAAAACGGAATTCACATCAACGAATCGCCCAAGCCCAAGATTCCGCTCGACCTGCATCAAATGAACTATTTGGTCAAAGCCATCGTTCGAAAGGCGCTCGACTCCCTGATCAACATCGACGCGTACCTCGCGCGCGAAGTCATTCGCGATGATGACGAAATCAACGCGATGAAAGCGGAGATGAAGGAAGAGATCGTGCAGGCGCTCAAGCGCGAGCCGGAACACGCCGAATCGCTCATCACCCTGCTCGCGATCACGCATCGGCTCGAGCGCATCGGCGACCACGCCTCGAACATCGCGGAAGACGTCGTCTACATGGTCGACGCGGAGATCGTGCGCCACCAGTCCAACGGCTGACGCCCCTCAAACGAGTAGCATGAAAAACGCCGCGATCCCGAAGGACGCGGCGTTTTTCAGTTCCGACGAGGAACGATTTAGGCGTCTTCGAACAGCCAGGTGGAGAGATAGCGCTCGCCGGTGTCGCACACGATGGTGACGATCAGCTTGCCCGCGTTCTCCGACTTCTTGGCGAGCTGCACCGCGGCGTGCACGTTGCCGCCCGCGGAGATGCCGCAGAGAATGCCTTCTTCTTTGGCCAGACGACGCGCCATCGAACCGGCTTCGTCGCCGTCGATTTGAACGATGTCGTCGATCACGCTTAAATCCAGGTTGTTCGGGATGAAGCCCGCGCCGATGCCCTGAATCTTATGCGGCCCCGGCTTGCCGCCGGAGATGACCGGAGACTGAACCGGCTCGACCGCGACGGCCTTGACCGACGGCTTCTTTTGCTTCAGCACGGAGCCGACGCCCGTCAGCGTTCCGCCTGTTCCAACGCCCGCGACGAAAATATCCACCGCGCCGTCGGTGTCCGCCCAGATTTCCTCGGCGGTGGTGGTGCGGTGGATTTCCGGGTTGGCCGGATTGTCGAACTGCTGAAGCATGATCGCGTCGGGATTCTCCTCGACGAGCTTTTCCGCGGTCGCGATCGCCCCGGGCATGCCTTTCTCGGCGGGGGTGAGCACCAGCTCGGCGCCGAGTACTTGCAGCAGACGGCGCCGCTCGATGCTCATGCTCTCGGGCATGGTGAGAATCAGTTTGTATCCTTTGGCCGCGGCGGTGAAGGCCAGCGCGATGCCGGTGTTGCCGCTGGTCGGTTCGATCAGCGTGGAACCGGGTTTGATCAGGCCTTTGGCCTCCGCGTCCTCGATCATCGCGACGCCGATGCGGTCTTTCACGCTGCTGAGCGGATTGCGCGACTCGAGTTTGACCGCGACGGTGCCCGGAAGGCCCGCGCAGACGCGGTTGAGCTTCACCAACGGGGTGTTGCCCACGGTTTTCGTGATGTCTTCGTATATAGGCATGATTGCTCTCCTAAGTTAAATATTGAACATGATCGGCAGATCGGCCGTGCGCTTGATGTAGTCGTCGTGCAATTCGCGCAGCGTGATCTTCGAGAAGTATTCGCGCAACACGTCGCTCGCGCCCTGCCACACGCGCTGAACCACGCACGAGTCGGACTTGCTGCATCCTTCGGCCAGACAACCCACCAGATTAATGTCGCCTTCGGACGCGGCGAGGATGTCGTAGACGGTGATGTCGGCGGGATCTTTCGCGAGGCGGAATCCGCCGCGCAGACCGCGCACGCTGTTCACCAGTCCGGCGTTTTTCAGGGGGACGATGATCTGCTCGATGTAATCGGTCGAAATGCCTTCTTGTTCGGAAATGCGTTTTTTGGGAACGGGCTGGTCTCCCTGTAGGCGTGAGATGCAAAGCAGGATGCGCGTCGCGTAACGGCCTTTGGTTGATAATTTCATGCTATTCTCCAGTCAAAGCGTGAACTTGGTTATGGTTTTCATCATGTATAAAGGTGAGTTCATTACCCGTCAAGCGGATTGTTGGAAAAAGCTGTAAGGGTTTTATGGAATATAAAAACCCCCTTTAAAAAGGGCGTTTCGAGCCCTAATAGTCGTTGCGCCAATTAACCCCTATTCCCGGTCGCATTTTAGGCCCGGTATAGGTTTCCACCGAAAAATGACGCGTCACTTCCAACTCCGCCATCATGCCGGTTTCGCCGCGGGAATCGAGTTCGCGGTTCACCTCGACGTACAGACCGGACGTGATGTATTTGCCCGCCGCCACGCTCGACGCGCCGTCGACCGCGTCGGCCTCGCGCCATTCCAGCGTGTCGACGCCGATGGCCTGCCGGACTTGGAACATGAAGCCGGGGCCGTTCAGCCCGCCCGAAAGCTGCCGCGCCGCCATCGCGATCTGATACGCCTGATACGGCGAGATCGAGCTCGTGTCGCGGTTGAACAGCACGTGCGACAACACCTCGTCCTCCGGCATCGGCGGCGACGATTCCAACCGAAACCGCGGATTGGTCACCGGACCGTTGAGCACGAGGCGCGCCGTCACGTCGCGCCGCGCGTATTCCGCGGTCAGGTTGTTGAGCACCGCGATGTTCGGAATCGAACCGTCCAGCAGAATATCGCCCGACATGAAACGAAACTTCGAGCCGATGAAATTCACGTACCCCCGCCGCGGCTCGATCCGCCCGCGAATGGAAACGCCGTTCGGCGCGTCCGTGACGTGAAGCTCGCCCTCCAACGTCGTCTCGATCATCGACGCGATCACGAACACCTGCGCCGGCAGGTTGATCCGAACGTCCAAACCAACCGGCGGCGGCTTCCGCTTCTTCCGAATGGCCGCGCCGACCCAATTGGTTTTCGCCGCGTCGTAGTCCGTCAGCGCGAGCGGTGGCGGCGGCGCGATGTTGTCGAGCAGGATTTCCGCGCGGTCAATCGTCAGCTCGCCGGACACGTCCGGCCGCGAGGGCCGGCCATCGACGTTCAACCGCCCCGAAACGCGCGCCTCCATTTCATCGCGGCGGATGATCTGAGCGCCCGCGAAGTCCAGCTGGAGGCCCAATCCGTTCGCGCCCAGGCCGCCGCTCATGATCACCGAGCCCGTCCCGCCATCGCTGGCGGCCGCGCTTCGCGTGATGAACCCGTCGGGCGTCGCCTCCAGATCCGCGTTGAAATCATGAAAAACCACGCCCCAGTCATAGTGCTCGTAACGCCCGCCTTCCACCTTCAGGAATCCGGACGGCGCGCCGGCCGCGTAGTCGACCTTCGTCCGCAGCCATCCGCTGATCAGCTGATTCTGGAAGAACGCCAGCCGATTCAAAATCGCGAGATCCAAATCGCCGTCCAACCTCACTTCCACGCCCTTGGGTTCCGGCTTGTAGTTGAACGGCGCGAACGAGAGGGCGCACGGCAGCGCGACGTCGGCGCTGAAATGGCCGATCGTCAAGTTGGTGATCGAGGTGGAGGCGAACATCCGATCGTTCGCGACGCCGCCCGCGATCTGGAAATCCAGTTCGGGCAGCTCGTCCAGCGCGTCCCGCGTACTGGAAAGGCCGCGTACTTCCACGCCCCCGGTCACGGTTGGATTCTCCATCGATCCGCCAACCGACAGGGAGCCGGTCACCGCGCCGGTCAAATTCGAAAAGCCGGCCATCGGAAACGTTCCGACATCGAACGGCTGGAGCTCGCCGCGCAACGCCACGGCCTCCGGCCCGAGCGCGCCCGCGATGTTTACGACCACCACGTCCCAGCCTTTGATCTCCAACGCGGGAATCCGCACGCCCCAGGTCTGGTTGCTCGTCGCGACCACGGCCTCGCCGCGCGCGGCGTAGCGGTTGGAGCTTACGTCCACGAACGAGGCGTCGAGCCCAACGTTGACCGCGCCCGGAGCGAACCCCAGCGCAAGATCGCCACCGAGCGAGAAATCGGGCGCGACGAATTCGAACGCCCGCAAGTTCAGCTCCTTATCGGCGTAATGAAGCCGCGTCGCGATCCGACCGTCTTGGCCGTCCACGGCGAGGTCCGCGGTGACCGACGCGTCGACGCCCGCGGCGCTGATGGTCGCCTCGCCGTGGCCCGCCAGATGGTCGAGGCCGAAGGTGGGGTGATTCATGCGTTGGAGATCGGCGCGGATTTTCAATTGATCGCTCGCCGCGCCGGTGAAGGAGGCCTCCAGCTCCACCCGGCCATCCGCGTCGCCGCCGACCATCAGCTCGCCCAGAAGCGCCCCGTCGGTCTGATAGCGGACGCCGCCGGAACGCACGGCGTATTCAAGCCGCGTTCCCGCCACGCCCTTTTCGATGATGAATCGTTCGACCGTCAGCCGCTCGAGCGCGATCTCCCGCGGCTCGAACTCGCCCGCGGGCCGCTCGGCGCGTTTCTTTTCGCCGCCGTTCGGGAAGCGGCGCCACGTGATCTCTTTCGCGTCGAGCGCCGCGAACCTGATCCGTTGGTCGAACAGATCGCGCAGCATCCATCGGCACCGCAGGCCGCGCGCGGCGAGCCACTCGCCCCGCGCGTCGCCCACTTCCAACGACTCGATCCGCGTGTCGCCGGGGATCCAGCCGGAGACGCCGCTGATTCGCACGTCGAGATGCTCCGACCGGCTCAACAGATTGGACGCGCCGTTCGCCAGCAGTTTTTTGCCGGGCGGCGTTTGAATGAACGCGAAGAGCAGCGCCGGCAACAGCGCGAGCGCGCCCAGCAACCTCCAAAAAACGGACCGTTTCTTTTTCATCAAAACGCCTGCCCCAAGCTGATGTAAAATTGCACGCGTTCAACCTGCGAGGAGTCCGGATTGAGCGGATACGCGAAATCCGCCCGCAGCGGACCGATCGCGGTGAACCAGCGCAAGCCCACGCCCGCGCCGTAGCGAAACGAGTCGCTCAAGTTGTTGTCGACGAGCCCGTTGTAGACCGTGCCGCCGTCCACGAACACCACGTATCCCAACCGATTGCCCGGTTGAACCCGCAACTCCGCGGAGAACTCCAGCAGCTTGTCGCCACCCGTCGGCGTGTCGCCCAGCTTCGGACCGACCTGCTG
>JARFRL010000056.1 GCA_029287275.1 Pontiella desulfatans | reverse complement strand
TGGAAGCGAGTCGTTCTTTCGGAGCATTAGCGTTTATTGGCGTCCATTGGCGGTGAAGAAAGGGATTGAAATGAAAGTAGTCAAGTTTGGTGGTTCCTCCGTCGCGAGCGCGGAGCAGATTTCAAAGATCATCGAGATCGTAGCGGCCGATACGGCGCGCCGGATCGTCGTGGTTTAAGCGCCCGGCAAACGGCGCGGCGGCGACACCAAGGTCACCGATCTGCTGATCGCGCTGGCGAACGCGGTGTTGGAGGGGTCGGACCACGAAGCCGCGTTGAACGAGGTGGTCGGACGCTACGCCGAGATTCAAAAGGATCTGGACCTTTCGGCGGACGTGGTCGCGGTCATCGAGGCCGATCTGCGCGGACGAATTGAAAGCCGCGGCGCCAACGACTCGCAGTTCATGGACACCATGAAAGCCTCCGGCGAGGACAACAACGCCAAGGTGATCGCCGCCGCCTTCACCAAGAAGGGTCATCCCGCGAAATACGTCAATCCCGGCGAGGCGGGCATGCTGCTTTCAGACGAATTCGGCAACGCCGAAGTGCTGAGCGAATCGTTCGACCAACTCGCGGCGCTGAAAAACGAAACCGAAATCGTTGTGTTCCCGGGCTTCTTCGGCCACACGAAAGCCGGCGAGGTCGCGACGTTCCCGCGTGGCGGGTCCGACATCACCGGCGCGATCCTCGCGGCCGCGGTGAACGCCGAGGAGTATGAAAACTTCACCGACGTGGATTCCGTCTGCGCGATGGATCCGCGGTTGATCGATAATCCGCCGCCGATCGAGTGCATGACCTATCGCGAGATGCGCGAGCTGGCGTACGCCGGATTCGGCGTGTTTCACGACGAGGCGATCATTCCCGCGGTACGCGCCGAGATTCCGATCCGCGTCAAAAACACCAACAATCCCTCCGCGCCCGGCACCATCGTGGTGCCGCGCCGCGATCCGGAGCATGGATCCGTGGTCGGCATCTCCAGCGCCGACGGCTTCTGCGCGATCTATATCGACAAATACATGATGAACCGCGAGGTCGGCTTCGGCCGGCGTCTGCTTCAGATTCTGGAGGATGAGAAAATCTCGTTCGAGCACACGCCCTCGGGCATCGACAACATGTCCGTCATTCTCCGTTCGTCGGAGCTCGGCGCGAAAGAGCGGGCCGTGGTTGATTTGATCACCAGGGAGCTGGCGCCGGACAACATCACGGTAGAGCATGGCCTTTCGCTCCTGATGGTCGTGGGCGAGGGCATGCACTACACCCCCGGCATGGCCGCGAAGGCCACCGGCGCGTTCCGCGCCGCGGGCGTGAACCTCGAGATGATCAATCAGGGCGCGTCCGAGATCAGCATGATGTTCGCGGTGAAGGACGAGGACCGCGTCAAGGCGGTGCGGGCGCTGGGCGCCGCGTTCTTCAGCTAGCCTCGGCAAACGCCGTGGGCCGGCGCTTGAACTAGCGGCGGATCGCCGGTAGGTTCCGCGCATGTCTTCCATCATGAAACATTGGGCGATCGGCTTCGCGCTCTGCGCCCTCGCGGGCTGCGCGAGCTATTACGAACCCGCGGTCGTCGAGGACGGCCTGATCTCCAATCCGAAAGTTGGATGGGGCGGGTATTCGATCCGGATTCCGGACGGGCTCGCGCTGATCTATCCGCTGCCGGACGACGAAGTGTCGGAACGCGCCCTCGCGTTTCGGGAATGGTACGACAAACAGGCCAACCGCTACTCGGGCGATTATTACAACGCGTTCACCGAGCGCTTCCTGCTGGAGAATCCCGAGCGAACCTTCATCATCAGTTTTCTGTCGGAAACCTACGAGTTGCCCGTGGGCTGGACCATGATGAACTCCGTCGACGCCACGTACTTCATTCAAAAACTGATCAACCGCAAGAAGGTGGTGATCAACGACGACCACGCGTCAAGCGAGCAGGTCGAGATCAACGGACGGCCCGGCTGGCGCGTCAGCGGCGTTAGCCGACCCTATTTCAAAAAGGACGGGCAGGTCTCCGACTACGAGGGCTATTTCATTATCGGCGGCTTGAAAGAGGCGTTCTGGATCGAGGGCTACGGCGCGCCCGGAACCCGCGCGGAGCTGCGCGCCGCGGTGAGGGCGATGGTGGAAAGCCTGGACGTGAAGGGTCTGGACCAGCGCTGACTTGTTCGCGGTGTCTGTTTCGGGTAGTTTCCGACGTTCTATGAAGGAATGAATGGATCATGAGGTGGTATGAATAAACGGATAGCGACAATTTGCATGGTGCTCGCCGCCGCGCTCGCGGCGGTTGGCGGCGAGGTGGAGGACGCGCTCGCGGCGACCCGCGCGCCGGGGGGCGAGTTCGTGCGCATGCCCGCGAAATACGTGATCGAAAAGTTGGAAGACACCGCGCGGAATAGTGGCGAACCGGTTCTGGGCGGCTTCTCCGTCGAGGCCCGCATGGAGGGAGCCGACGCCAAGCGGATCAACATCAACATGGAAAGCATGACGCTGCTCGCGGCGCTCGAGGCCGTCGCCTCGGCCACGGGCGCGAGGCTGGATTTCGAATCGACCTCCGCCGTTCTGGCCGATCCCGCGTCCACTCCGCTGAACGCGGAGCCCGAAACCGCGGCCGTCCAAACCATCGCGCCGGACCCCGACGACGCGGAACCCATTGGATTCTCCGACGTGGACAACGCCCTGGTTTTCGTTTCCACCGGCGTCGGACGCGGTTCCGCGTTCGTGGCGGAAATGGATGGAAAAATCTACGTTCTGAGCAATCAGCACAATTTCATGGGCGCCAACAAGCTCGAGTTGCGCGCCATGCACGGCGGCCTGTTGGAGTTCGAGAGCTTCGAGTTCAGCCGCACCCGCGATCTGGTTCGCTTTGAGCTGAGCGACGAGTCGGCCGCGGGGCTCGGCGTGCTGCGGCTTTCCAACATCGCGCCGACCATCGGTCAAGAGGTGGTCGTTTATGGAAACAGCGCGGGCGGCAACGTCGCCACCGAACTGCGCGGCGAGGTGCTCGGCGTCGGACCGCGCGACATCGAGGTCGACGCGGAAATCGTTTCCGGCAACAGCGGCAGCCCGATTCTAGATACGAGCGGCGCCGTGATCGGCGTCGCGACCTACGTCTCGTTCGAGACCAAATTCGAGAAGAACGACGCGCGCAAGGAGATTTTCAAGGGCACGCGCTTCGGCAAGACCCGCCGCTACGGCGTGCGAATTCCCGCCGACGGATGGGCGCGGGTCGACCTGCGCGCCTTCCTCTCCCAGACCTATCGCCTTTCGGACTGGAAAAATCGTCTGGAGATCATGACCGTGCTGGTTGAATACTGGGGCGGGTTGGACGACTACGAGGACTACGAAGTCGCGGCGAAAACCATCATGGCGGCCTATTCGACCCGCGCCGGGCAGGTCGAGCGGCCCTACGAGTTTCACTCGGCCGCGGCGGAAGCCGAGATCGAGATGATGGTGAAGGCGTTCGCGCGGAACTACGACGAGTTCGTGGCCATGATGAGAGAAATGGATCCGGACCGGCGCGAGCTCGCCGCGATGAGCGCTGCGCAAAAGTCGGGAAAATCCCCCTCCAAGGCCGAACGCGTGGACTACTACATTCGCACGTCGACGCTCTCCAAGGCGAAAGCGTTGCGCGAAGAACTCGAGCGGCAGGAATGGATGAGCCAGTATATGCGCGACGCCGCCGACCCGTTGAACAAGATGGCGAGCGATCTCGTGCTGAAGCTGGAAGGAAAGAAGGATGTTCTTCCGCGCGCCAAGGCGGTGTTGTAAGCCATGCGGTGCTTAATCCCCATTTTATCGATGCTGGCCCTCGCCGGTTGTCAAACGATCGAGCCGCCGGATCCGGTGGTTGACCCCGCGGGCTCGATGGAGTTTCTCGAGGCCGGTCTGCGCCCGGAGGTGTTGCTCTTCCCCGAGTATCTTTTGATGGAAGACTTCGAGCTGAATCAGCACGGCAAAATTCCGGAAACCACCTTGGTCGGCGCGGGCATGAAATCGGAGCTGAGCCTCGCCGCGGTTCGACGACGTTTCAACGACGTGCTCGACGAGCGCGGCTGGACGATCGAAAAGGTCGAGATCGAGAAGCAGTCCTTTCGCGTGTTGGCGTCGCTGAAGGGCGACCACGTGGAGATACGGGCCACGCGGGGCGCGGGGCCGACTCAGGTTTTCATGCTGTATCAACACAGCCCCGAAAACACGCCGCTGGAACTTTAAACAGGAGCGCCGCATATGAACACGATCGCGTATTTCGGACTTCCCGGAGGGTCGGAAGTCCTTCTCATTCTCTTCATCATCCTACTGCTGTTCGGCGCGAAGAAACTGCCGGAGCTGTCGCGTTCTTTGGGGCGCAGTCTGAGCGAGTTCAAGAAGGGCAAAGAGGATCTCGAACGCGAGATCAAAGAGGTCGAGAACGATCTCCACGAAGCCGCCACCAAACCGGAGCCCGCCCCGCCGAAAAAAGAAGCGACTAAATCTGAGACCGAACCAACGGAACCGGATCGTTCATAATCGAGTCCAGCACCAGACACGCCGCGCCGAACACGGAATCGTCGTCGCGGCCCGACACTTTGACGCGCACGTTGGCCCGCGGTTGTTTCAGCGCGCGTTGATCGACCACCGCGCGGGTCTTTTCCAGCATGAACGGCAGCACGGAGCGCATCGCGCCGCCTAGAATCACCGTGTCGAGGTTGAAGAGGTTCACCAGATTGGCGATGCCCAGTCCGAGCATCTCGGCCATTTCGTCCGCGACCGTCTGGAGCTCCGCGTCGTTTTCCCGCAAGCCCTTCGTGATCGCCGCCAGATCGATCGGGCTTTTTTTCGTTTTCCGCGCGAGCGCCGGAACGCCGACTTCCGTCACCCAGCAGCCGTGGTCGCCGCAGGCGCATTTTTCGCCGTCGATCCGGATTTTCATATGACCGGCCTGTCCCGCGAAGCCGCCGCTGCCGTGGAACAGGTGTCCCTCCAGCATGAGGCCCGCGGCCATGCCGACGCCGATGCTGAGATAGGCCAGGTTGCGGGCGGTGGATCGGTCGGCGTAGGTGTGATACCCCAGCGCGGCCGTGTTGGCCTCGTTGTCGATATGAACCGGAACCGCGAACTTTTCCTCCCACGTTTTTTGAAAGGGAACATCGGTCCAGTCGAGGGTGGGGGCGTAGGTCAGGATGCCGTTCTCCGAATCAACCAGTCCCGCGAGGCCGAGCCCGATGCCAAGCGGCTTGAGCCCTTCGGCCGCGCCCCACGCCAAGCCGTCCGCGACCAGTTGCTCGGCGGTGCCGATGATCGTGGCGCGCGGCTGTTTCGCGGAGATCTCCGCCGACGCTTCCCAAAGCGTTTTGCCGCGGAAATCCACCGCGATCACGATGACGCGGCTGATGTCGATCTCGGCGCCGATCGCGAACCCGCCATTCGGCGCGATCTCGAGCAACAGGCCGGGCCGTCCGGCGCCGGCGCGGCGAAATTCGGTTTCCACCACGAGGCCCGCCTGAAGCAGATCCGTCACGATGTTCGAGGCGGTGTTGCGGGTCATGCCGAGCTCTTTCGCCAGATCGGCGCGCGCCAACGTGCCGCGCTCGCGCAGCAGTTTGAGAATGGCCGACATGTTCAGCCGTCGAACCGTCACCTGATCCGCTTTTTTATCGCTTACCCGTTGCATGAGAATTCCCCTTAATGAATCGAGGCGCGAGTATAGGCCAAGATCGCTGCTGAAAAGAAGCGATTTCCGCCGCGCGGGGCGCTACAACTTCTACATGACTGCTTTGCTGTGGGGATTGGTCGCGTTGGGAGGGGGGCTTTGGGAGTTGATCTTCCGAATGTCGAATTATGGCGACTCGACGTTCACGCCGGGAGACAACGGATCTTTTTTCTGGCTGTTCGCGTGGGGCAAGGTGGCGCTGGGCGCCACGCTGATTTACGTCGGCGCGCGCGGGATCGGGCTAGTCGGCTAGATTCGCCCAGTCCTCGATGTCGGGGTCGAGATAGGCGTGCTCCAACAGCTCCTTGGCCCAGTGCTCCTCTTTCGCCGCGAGCCGCTTGAGCATGCGGAACGACAGCGCCTGCACCGCGGGCACCTCGGAATAGAGCGCGTTGTTCAGGCAGCGCCAAGAAGAAGGAATCATTTTTTTTGGATGCTCGATTTGTCGGCGACACCCGTCGCAAATGAAAACGCAACCATCCACGAAGGGCTCTTCTTCCAGCGGAGGCAATTCATACACCTCGAGTTTCACGCCGTTCTTGTCGCACACCTCGCAATGGGAACGCGATCGACGCACCAGGTCCTTCGCGAAACGCGAAAGCATGTTCTGCCGATGAAATTTTCCCTGGAACCCCTTGGACATCCTTTTTCCCCTGAAGTGGATGCGAATAAAATAGGGGAATGACTCGGGAATGGAAGAACGGAATGAGGGAAACGAAAAGGAAGGTTACAGGGAGGAAAGGTTGCAGGGTGGAAAAGTTGGAAGACGCGCCGCGGTTCTTCGCTCCTTTCACTCTTGAACTCTTTCTCCCTGTAACTTTTAAACCTTGAAACCCTTCAACTTTTCAGCCCGTGTTCGCCTTGCCGCTCGAACTCGAAGGTGTAGTCGAGGCCTAGCTCGTCGCGCATGGTGATCATGTCGTTCTTGAGCGCCTCGTTGATGGGGACGCCGGTTTCGGCGCGTTCGATGCCGGCGAGGTATTCCTTCTCGCCGCAGGTGTAGATCCGTTCCGCGCCGGGCGCCTTCTCGGACGCGCGCAGGGCGCGCATGATGTCGCCGGCGGACTTGCGGAAGTCCGCGGGCTCGCAAAAGCACTTGATGTCGATCGCCATGAAGTAATGGCCGAGCTCGTAGGGCTTGAGGTTTCCGTCCGCGTCTTTGTTGACGAGCTGTTGGAGGAACGCGCCTTGCTGCAGCGAGGCGGAGAGCACCTCGGTGACGGTCGCGAAGCCGTAGCCCTTGTAGCCGCCGGTCTCCTCGCCGATGCCGCCGATGGGCGCGAGCGCGGCCTCGCCTTTGACGAGGTCGTCGAGAATTTGTTTCGAGTCGGTTTTGGATTTGCCGTCGCGGCCGACGATGAGGCCTTCGGGACAATCCTTTCCCTCGCGGGCGTATTGCTCGATCTTGCCGCGTTGGATGATGGAGGTGGCGTAGTCGTTCACGAAGTCGAACGGCTCGTCGGTGGGGAAGCCGAAGACGAGCGGGTTGGTGCCGAGCATGTTCTCGACGCCGAAGGTCGGCGCGATGGAGGGCCGCGCGTTGGTGCCCGAAAGGCCGATCATATCCTGGGCGGTGGCCATGAGCGGGTAGTAGCCCGCGATGCCGTAGTGGGTGGAATTCCGCGCCACGACCATGCCGAGGCCGTGCTTTTTGGCTTTCTCGATCGCCATTTCCATGCAGCGCTTCGCGACGACCATGCCCATGCCGTGATGGCCGTCGACGACCGCGGTGGCGAGGTGGTCGCGGACGACCTCGACCTCGGTGACGGGTTGCTGGATTTTCTGGTGGACGATGCGGTCGTAGTAAATCGGTTTGAGCCGCCCGATGCCGTGCGAGTCGATGCCGCGCTTGTCGGACGCGATCAGCACGTCCGCGCAGATTTCCGCGTCTTCGGTCGGCACGCCGACGCCTTTGAAGACGTCGATCATGAATTGTTCCATGGTGTCGAAAGGTACGTGATCAATCATGTTGGTGAATCCTTCGGGGTTGTGTTCAACCGCCAAGGGATACCACTTCCGATAGAACCTTTTCAAGCTCGCGTGTGGTCGAACGGATATCGTGGCGCTTTTCAACCAGCTCCCGCGCGCGGCGGCCCATGCTGGCCGCCAGCTTTTCGTCGTTCATCAGCCAGTCGATCGACCGCGCGAATAATTCCGGGGTGTCGGCGATGAAGCAGTTCTCGCCGTTCTGCGCGGGGATGCCCGCCGCGCCAAGCGCCGTGCTGACCACCGGCAGGCCGGTGGCCATCGCCTCGAGCATCTTGATGCGCAGGCCGGAGCCCAGGCGCATCGGGTTCACGAAAATGGAGGCCTGCTCGCGGTAGGGGCGGAGGTCGTCGACGAACTCGATCACGCTGATCGTCTCGGCGCGGGCGGCGAGCTGCTTCATCTCCTGGCTGGCGCCTTCGCCCACGAAACAGCAGCGCGCCGCGGGATGCTTTCGCGATACCTCGGGCCACACCTCCTCGATGAACCAGACCGCGGCGTCGTGGTTCGATTTGTCCGCGAAGTATCCGCACATCATCACGACCGGTTCCCGCGCCTTCGTCCGGTTTTTCCGGTCGAGGTACGCGAAGTCGATGCCCGGCGGGATGATCGAGATCGGCAACTGCGGCGCGTGGTTCAGCAGCGTGAAGCGATCCTCCGGGGTGAGCGTCAGCACGCGGTCCATCGCGCTGTACATCTCGAATTCGAACTTCTCCAGCACGCGCGTTTGAGCGGCGCTTTTCATTCGGAGCGGCAAGGGAACGCCGGGCGTCTCGACGTATTTGCTGAACGCCGTCGTCAGGCAGCGGTGGCAGGAGACCACTTTGCGGGTCGCGGAGAGATAGGGGTTCCGATACAGATACATCCCCATTTCGCTGAACTCGGCGATGACGACGTCGTATTTGGTCCGTTCCACCATATCGCCGACCAGGCGCATCATTGGCTTGGAATAGTTCTTCCAAAAGATCGCGGGCAGCGATCCGCTGACGTAGTCGCGGGTGGCGCGCACTAAAACCCGATGTTTCCGCGGGGGAAGCGTCTCGACTTCCCGCAACGTGTCGCGCAGTTCGTTGACGCGCGCCGCGTAGTTGTCCGGCGCGAAGGCCGCCAATCCAACCTCGTGGCCTTGCTCGACCAGCCAGCGCATGCGTTGGTGGATCAGACGGTGCCCGCCGGCGACGTCGGCGTGGGGCAGGCGGTTGGCTAGAAAAAGGATTTTCATGAACCGGGAGCCTAGCCAATCCCCGCGGTGAGTTACACTCAAAAAACAGTTGCGCGGATTTCGTCATCCTTGGATAATATTTTTCTCGAATGGGACCTTCGCGTAACGGGATGTCTCTGGCGTTTGGAAATCAGAACAGGAGATTGAGAGATGAAACACATCATGTTTGGACTGCTGGCCCTCACCGTCGCGGTCGGATTCACGGGCTGCAAATCCGCGCCCAAAGCGGACTCCGATAAAACCATGTTCGACTACATGCAGGAGGAAGTTGGAAAAATCACCGACCAAGGCGGCATGGCCTCCGTGGGTCTCGGCGAATCCCGCAACACGCAGCTGGCCATCACCAAGGCCAAGGTGGAAGCCCGCAAAAACCTCGCGCAGCTCGTTCAGGTGAAGATCGAAAACCTCGAAAAAGCCTTCATCGAGGAAGTGGGCGAAGCCAACGGTTCCGAAATGAACGAACTCTTCAGCTCCGCGACCAAACAGATCACCGCGCAGGAACTGCAGGGCACCGTGCCGAAAATGCAGAAGTACGAGGTCGACGAAGGCGTCACCACCGCGTACGTCCTGATGGTGCTGAATCCCGATATCATTCACGAAACGCTGAAGAACAGCAACAAGCCGAAACTCTACGAGCGCTACCGCGCCTCCAAGGCGTTCGAGGAGCTCGACAAAGAGATCAAGGAATACGAGGAAGCCGAGCGCCAGGACATGCTCGGCATGTAACCCCCCTTGGCAGACCAAACTTCGCGAGCGGGGCCTGAATCATTCAGGCCCCGTTTCTTTTTCCGCGCGGGCCGCGGCGCTAGAGCAACGAGCAGATCTCGTCGGTGGTGTCGCGGTCGAGCGCGATCGGCCGGCCGGCCTCGATCTTGATCGTCTCCGCGTTTTCCACGCACGCTTCAACCAGCGGCGCCCAATCGAACCGCGTTTCGTAGAGCTCGCACTTCTCTTTCTTGGGCGCGGTGACGGGATGCTTCGGAACGAACACCGTGCAGCAGTCCTCGAACGGGCGGATGGAGATGTCGTAGGTGTCGATCTTCCGCGCGATGTCCATGATCTCCTGCTTGTCCATGCACGCGACGGGGCGGATGACGGGCAGATCGGTGACCGCGTTGATGGCCCACATGCTGTCGGGCGTTTGCGAGGCCACTTGGCCCAGACTCTCGCCGTTCGAGAGCAAGCGGATGTTCCGGCTTTCCGCGACGCCTTCCGCGACGCGGTACATCATGCGGCGCATCACGGTCATGCCATAGCTTTCCGGAACGCTGGCGAAGATCTCTTTCTGGAGTTTGGTGAAGGGGATCACGTGAATGAGAAACGATCCGCGCGGGAGATAATGGGCCATTTTTTCCGCGAGGTCGTACACCTTCTGCCGCGCCCGCGCCGTGGTATAGGGTGGCGATTCGAAGTGGATGCCCTCCAGCAAGAGGCCGCGCTTCATCATCAGATAGCCCGCCACGGGCGAGTCGAGCCCGCCGGAGAGCATCAGCAGCGATCGGCCGTTGAGCCCAACGGGCAACCCGCCGCTGGCCGGAACCACCTTGGCCACCACCAGCGAATGTTTGGGTTTGATGAACACGCGCACGACCTGGTCCGGCCGCGCCACGTTGAAATGGATGGCGCCTTCGGGCGCGTTCTCGCCGACGTGTTCCGCCACGCGTTGCGACGTTTCGATCGAGGTGAGGGGAAACTGCTTCCAGCCGCGCCGGGTTTCGAATTTGATGGAGTTTCCGTCGCGGCAGGCCTCGATCGCGACGGGCAACGCGGTTTCCCGTATGGCTTCCAACGTGCTGTCGCAGATCTTTCCGAGCGCGTAGGAATGAATGCCGAACACGAGATCGAGCCGTTTCACGACCGCTTCGTGGTCCGCGCCGCGCAACGTGATCAGAATATGGTCGCGGGTTTTATCGATCACCAGATCGGGAAAGACCGCGAGCTTCGCCTTGGCCGTTTGGAACAGTTTGTCGATGAAGACGTTCCTGTTCTTTCCTTTGAGGAACAGCTCGCCGAGGCGGACCATGATCACGTCGTACTTCATGATGAAACTCCTTTTCCGCGCGTGAAGCGCGACGCCTCGATCAACGGGCCGATCGTTTGAATCAGCGCGTCCACCTCGTCCGCGGTGGTCAGGGCGGAAAGACTGATCCGGATGCTGGTCCGCGCCCGTTCCAGGTCGCCGGTGAGCGCCCGCACCACCGCGCTTTGGGTCGCGGTTTGGGTCGAGCAGGCCGAAACGGTGGAGATGTAAATCTCCTGCTCCGCCAGCGCTTGCAGCACGGTTTCGGGCCGGATGTCGGCGATCGAGAAATTGATGATGAAGGGGGACGCGCCGTCGAGCGTTCCGTTCAGCTCCGTATTCGGGATGTCGCGGAACGCCGCGACGATCCGCTCTTTAAAGGTCAGCGCGCGGGCGAACGCTTCGTCGTGGCCTTCCACCGCGAGCCGCAACGCCTTGGCCAGCGCGGCGGCGTTGGCGGGGTCGGTGGTGCCCGAGCGCAGCCCTTCTTCCTGCCCGCCGCCGCGCAGCAGCGGCGGAAGGTTGATCCGGTTTTTCAGCACGAGCGCGCCGGATCCCTTGAGCCCGAAAAATTTATGGGCCGAAAACGAGAGCAGGTCGACCGGACCGCCGTCCAGCGCGAGCGGGATTTTGCCGACGGACTGCGCCGCGTCGACGTGAAACAGCGCGGAGCTCTTGGTTTTGATCACGCGGCCCAGTTGGTCGACGTCGTTGATCGATCCGATCTCGTTGTTCACGTGCATGAGCGAAACGAGGGTCGTGTCCGGTCGTAGCGCCGCCGTCAGAACCTCCGGCTCCACCGCGCCGCGGGCATTCACCGGCAACGTCGTCAGCTCCCAGCCCTCGCTCTCCAGAAAGCGGAAAACCTCCCGCACCGAAGCGTGCTCCACCGCGCTGGTGATGACGTGCTTGCCGCGCGCCGCGTTGGCGCGGGCCGCTCCCAAAAGGGCCGTGTTGTTCGATTCCGTCGCGCCGCTGGTGAAAACGCAGCGATGTTCCTTTTTCGCGCCGAGCAACGTCAGCACCTGTAGACGGGCCTGCTCCAGCAACGCCGCGGCGCGCGCGCCCGGCCGGTGCAACGCCTGCGGGTTCGCCCAGAAATCGCGGTTCACGGCCTCGAAGGTTTTCAGCACCTCCGGGTTCGGCGGGGTCGTGGCGGCGTAATCAAAATACATTAAGAATCCTCATGAGCCGCGCAAGTTACATGACCCATGCCGCGTTTTCCAATAGAATAGCCCACGGTTTTCATCGCGAAATCGCGGAGTTTGGCTTGTATGTTCGGCGCAATCCTCGTTTTATACGCGCCATGAAAATTCTAGGACTTGAAAGCTCGTGCGATGAAACCGCGGCCTCCGTTGTTGAGGATGGCCGCGTAGTGCTCTCCAACGCGATTTACTCGCAAATCGCCAAACATCGGCCGTATGGCGGCGTCGTGCCGGAGATCGCCTCGCGCAATCACGTCGCGAAGTTGCCGGCCATTATCGACGAGGCGCTTGCCGCCGCGGGCGAGACCTATGAGTCCATCGACGCGATCGCGGTCACCTACGGTCCCGGCCTCGCGAGCTCGCTGCTGATCGGGTTTTCCGCCGCGAAAACGCTGGCCCAGCGCCTGAATAAACCGCTCATCGGAGTCAACCACCACGAGGGCCATCTGCACTCCGTTTTCATGAAGGAGGACGCGCCGACCGAGGACGAGGTGTTTCCGATGCTCGGCCTGCTGGTTTCCGGCGGCGACAGCAGCATGGTGCTGATGAAGGGCGTGGGCCAATACGAGATTCTGGGCAGTACGATCGACGACGCCGCGGGCGAGGCGCTCGATAAAGCCGCGGCCGTGCTGAAGCTCGGCTATCCGGGCGGGCCGATCATTCAGAAAACCGCGGAGGGCGGTAATCCGAACGCCATTCGTTTTCCCCGCGGGCTCGACGGCGTCGACCGCGGAAAATGGATTTATAAGTACGACCGCGATCTCTGCTTCAGTTTCAGCGGGCTCAAAACCTCGCTGCTCACGCACGTGAAAAACCTTGATCACGAACCGGAAGGCCAGGAGCTGTCCGACCTCGCCGCGTCGTATCAGGAAGCCGTCGCCGACGCGCTCGCGACGCGCGTCGAGCGGGCGCTGAAGCGCTTCGACGTGAAAAGCTTCTCCTGCGCGGGCGGCGTTTCGCTCAATAAAGTGCTGCGCGAGAAGCTCTCGGCGCTTTCGGAAAAAACGGGCGTGACGCTGCTGCTGTGCCCGCCGGCGCTCTGCACCGACAACGCGGCGATGATCGCGGGCGCGGCCTATGAAAAGGTCCGGCTGGGTAAAACCGGCGCCGAGCCCGGCGACGTCAATCCCAACCTCCGCCTCGCGGATTGGGAATAGACCGCGCTTTTTCGTGACAACCCCTCTGTGGTTAAGTCGCTTCCCTCGGGTTGACTTGGCTTGGGTGAAAGCCTATTGTTCGCGGCCAATTTTCAGGAGAAAACCATGAGCGAAGAACCGTCCGGAAACGAATACCGCGATCAACGAATCGAAAACATGAACAAGCTCGACGAAGCCGGATTCCCGGCGTTCGGCGCGGCGTTCGAGCGCACCGCCCGGTTGGATCAGCTGCGCGCGGATTTCGAGGTGGATAAAGCGATCAAGGCCTGCGGCCGCATCGTCGCGATTCGTAAAATGGGCAAAATGGCCTTCGCGCATATTTCCGACGGCTCCGATAAATTCCAGCTCATGGTGAAAAAGGATCTGTTGGGCGAGGAGAATTTCGCGGCGTTCAAGTTGCTCGACCTCGGCGACATCATCGGGATCGAGGGCGAAATGTTCATCACCAGAACCGAGGAGCCGACCTTCCGCGTCAGCGGTTGGACGCTGCTCTCCAAGGCGCTGTTGCCCCTGCCGGAGAAATTCCACGGTCTGACCGATGTTGAAACCCGCTACCGTCAGCGCTCGCTCGACCTGATCTCCAATCCGGAAGTGATGGACGTGTTCAAGAAGCGCACGCAAGTGACGCGCGAAATCCGCAAGTTTCTCGATGGCCGCGACTATTACGAGGTGGAAACCCCGATGCTGCAGCAGATCGCCGGCGGCGCGGCCGCGAAACCGTTCAAGGCCCACTACAACGCGTTGAACGTCGACGTGTTCATGCGCATCGCGCCGGAGCTCTATCTGAAGCGCCTGATCGTCGGCGGCATGGATCGCGTTTACGAAATGAACCGCAACTTCCGCAACGAAGGGCTCGACCGCACGCATAATCCGGAGTTCACCTGTCTCGAGATCTATCAGGCCTTCGGCGACATGCGCACCATGCAGGAGCTGATTCAGTCGATGTTCACGCATCTCGCGGAAACCATTTTTGGAAAGATGGAGTTCGAGTGGATGGGCAACACCATCAATCTCCAGACGCCGTGGCGCGAGATTCCCTATCACGATCTGATCAAGGAGCATCTCGGCGCGGACTGGTTCGAGAAAACCCTCGCCGCCGCGAAGGCCAAAGCCGAAGAGCTGGAGGTTCACGTTGAAGAAGGCGCGGACTTCAAACAGGTCACGCACGAAATCTACGACAAGACCATCGAGGGAACGCTGATTCAGCCGACCTTCATCACGCGCCTGCCGAAAGAACTCGTTCCGCTCGCGAACCATTGCTCCGACGATCCGGAGCTGGTCGACGTGTTCGAACTGATCATCGGCGGCAAGGAAATCGCGCCGGCCTACAGCGAGCTCAACAATCCGATCGAGCAGCGCAAGCGCTTCGAGGAACAAGCCGCGGGCGATGGATCGAAGATCGACGAGGAATTCCTGGCCGCGTTGGAATACGGCATGCCTCCGACCGGCGGAATGGGTATCGGCATCGACCGTCTCATGATGTTGCTGACCGGCTCCGACGCCATCCGCGACGTGATTCTCTTCCCGCAGCTCAAGCCGCGCGCCTAAAGCGCGGTTTCAATTTCTCCCCGGATTAAAGGAAGGGAGGAAGTTGGTGGCATTCCCGCATGACCATTGGCCGCGGGGCGGGCGTGGTTTCGCCAGCGTGGTCGAGGAATCGTTCGGTTCCGCGGGCGGCGAAGACCGCGGCGAGAATCAGTAACATGGCTATCGTGGTTTTCATAATCGCACCATCCTTTCTCCGGTAACGATTATTCCTATTGCATGGGGTGTGCCATCAGTTTAAATGCTTCTTTAAGCATTTGCGGTGATTGTATTTATGGCATGAGCGCTTCAGTTCATCCTTTTAAGCGAGAGACTTGGCGTGCATGGCTTGCATGCCTCTGTTGTTGGCGCGTCGGCCGGTTCCGAGGTTCTTTCTCGATCTATTTCGCCGCGACGCGTTCGGTCGCGATGGTCTTCAATTTTTTCATGTCGAGTTTTCCAGAGCCGAGCGCGGGCATTTCGTCGATCAGGAAATAGTTTTCCTTGCGCGGATGCCAAAGGTTGGGCAAGGAACTGTTTTTGATGGCCGCTTGAAGTCGAGCGGGATCACCCGCCTCCGCGGTGTGAAGGACGACCAACTGCTCGCCTTTTCGATCATGCGGCGCGGACGTGACGAAAATGATCTGATTGACGGCTTCCACTTCCTGGAGCAGTACTTCCTCGACCGCGAGGTGCGGCACCATTTCGCCGCCGATTTTGCTGTAGCGGGACAGGCGGTCGATCAGAAAAATGAATCCGTCGGAATCAACCCGGGCGATGTCGCCGGTGACGTACCATCCGTCCCGGATCGCTTCGGCGGTCTGATCAGGAAGCCCGAGATAGCCCCGCATGACGTTGGGGCCCTTGATGAGCAATAATCCGTCTTGATTCAAACCCAGGTCCTCGAAGGATTCGGGATGAACCACTTTCGCGGTGACGCCAGGGATGGGATGGCCGACGCTGCCCTCCTTAAGCCCAACCTGCGTGAATCCGCCCGCGCGGGCGTCGGGGATGTTGAGCGAGGTGACGGGCGATAGTTCGGTCGCGCCGTAGCCTTCCATCGGCCGAACGCCGAAGCGCTCCTCGAAACGGTCCGCGAGTTTTTTCTTCAGCTTTTCCGCGCCGGTCATGATCTGGCGCAACGACTTGAAATCGTCTTCTTCCGCTTTCGGGATGTAGGTCAGTAAAAAGGTTGGCGTGGCGAACAGGAGGGTGAGTTCGTTTTCTCGAACCATCTTCGCGACCGCGGCGCCCTCGACCGGATTCGGATGGAAGCAGGAGAAGAATCCTTTGATCAACGGACCCCACATCGTCGCGGTGAATCCGAACGAATGGAAGAGCGGCAGCACGGAGCAGAGTTTGTCGTGTTTCTCGAAGCGCATGATCATGCTGAGGCTTTCGATGTTCGACAGGATGTTGTGGTGCGACAACATGACGCCTTTGGGATCGCCGGTGCTGCCGGATGAAAAAATGACCGTCGCGGGATCGTCCGGAGAAGACCGCTTCCGCGGATAAATCACGCGGGTCGGCGCGAACAGCGCTTTCAGTAGGGCTTTGATCTTCATGCCGCTCGTGATGGTTTTAAGGAGGTCCTCGATATACACGGCGTCCTCCGGGACCGGACATTTCTCGCCAATCTTCGCGACGAACGGGTGGGCCGTGATGACGGTCTTGATTCCACATTGTCGAATGGATGAGTTGAACGCCTCCGGGGAGGAGGTGAAGTTGAGATTGACCGGCACTTTTCCGATGAGCGTGAGCGCGACGTTGGCCAGGGTTCCGCCCACGGTGGCGGGCAGCAACACGCCGACCATGTTTTCTTCCTTGGCGACGCGTTTGATCGCGTCGCCGAGCGCGAGGGACGCGATGAGGGTTTTCCCGAAGGTCAGCCGTTTTCCGGTGGTGTCCGCGATCGCGGGGCGTCTGAAATTGTTTCGCGCGGTCTTGATGAATCGGTGGGGTAGCGAGCGGGTTGGGCCTTTCTTGGAGTCGAAATAGTCGTTCGCGCGTTCCGATACCGCCTGCCGCGCCTCATGGGCCGTGGTATCGGACGGCATGGGTTCGCCTACCACGACGGTGAGGTCGACGCGGCGCCTGGGAAGTTGAGCCATCAGTCGGCCATGATAATGACTGAGCGCGCTGCCCCAACCGCCGCCTATGTAGATGGGAATCAAGGGATGGTCGGTGCCTTTTAAAATCTGTTCGAATCCCGATCTGAATCGTAGGAGGTTTCCGTTGCGCGTCAGATTCTGTTCGGGGAACACGCAGACCAACGCGCCGTCATCCAGCGCGCCGCGGGCCGTTTGAAACGCTTTTTTAAGCTGGCTCGGCGAGTCGTTGGAGGAGATGGGAATCACCTTCATCAACCGAAAGAGAGGGTTGAGCCAGCGGTTTTCAAAAATGCCGCGGTGCAGAATGAATCGGATCCGTCGCTGCTGCGTGGCCGATAGAACCAGCGCGTCCGACCAGGTGACGTGGTTGCAGATCAGTAGCGCGGGGCCGGTGACCGGAACGTTCTCGTTTCCAATCGTCCGGACGCGGTAGACGATCCGCGTGAGAATCAAGATCATGAAACGGATGATGAAATCGGGAAGGATGAGGAAGGTGGTCAGCGCGAGAATCGCCGTCATTCCCCCGTTGATGGTGAAGCAGGTTCTGGCCGTCACGCCGAATGTTTTGGTCAGGACGAGGAAGGCGATCGCGGCGATCATGACGCCGGTGAAGTTCATGAAATTCATGCAGGCGAGGATTTCGCCGCGGCGCTTTCGGGGGCTGCGCTGTTGGATGAACGCCTGAAGCGGGACGATGAACAGACCGGAACTGATTCCGATCAGAAAAACAAAAGCGAGGATCGCGGAAAGGGAGTTCGCGACGCCCAGCCCCAAGCAGGCGCCGCTAAGGCCCGCCGCGCCGATGGGCACCAGACCGAATTCGATGCTCCGTCCGGAAATCCGGCCCGCGGCGAGGGCGCCGATCGCGATGCCTATGGCGGCCATGGGAAACAGATAGCCGCTGGTTCGCGTGTTCCAGTCCAACACCTCGGGACCGAGTAGCAGCAGGTTCTGCTGAATGAACGCGGCCAGAAACAGAAAGTAGGCGACGCATTGCAACGTCATGAACAGATATCGATCCTTCCGCAGGCTGAACAATGTTCTGAAGATCTCCACCACGAAAAGCGGCGTGATTTTTTTGTCGATCGCGCCCGCGGCGGGCGTGGTCTCGATCCGCTCGCTGGAGATCAGGCCCATCGCGGAAATGACGACGCAGACGAGCGCGAGCCCGATATAGGAGTCATGGAAAATCGCCACGAGAAACAGCGATGGAACAAAGGTGCCGATGATGATCGCGAGATAGGTCAGGCCAACCAGAAAACTGTTGGCTTTGGAGAGTTCGTCCGGCTTCACCAACTCCGGGATGACGCCGAACTTCGAGGGGCCGAAAAACGCGCTTTGGGCGCACATGAGAAAAAGCAGGACGTATAGCATGACCGGGCTGCTCAACAGAATCGCCACCACGCCGGCTACCATCAGCGCGGTCTCCACGCGTTTCGCCCAAACAATGATGTTCCGTTTGCTGTGACGGTCGGTCAAAACGCCGGCCGCGTGCGAGAAGATCAAAAAGGGAATCACGAAGATGAACGAGGCCAGCCCGATGGTGGTCTTGCGGTCGTGGCCGAGCTGGTCGACGAGAAAGAAAATCACAAGCAACTTGAACACGTTGTCGTTCATCGCGCCGAAGAATTGCGTGGCGTTGAGCCATGCGAAGGAGTGTTTTAATCGAGCGTTTTCCACATCGACCTCAATTCATTTCCAAGTTGTCGAGCAAGGTTTGAACCTCGTGTTCCAGCCTTTCGGTCAGTTCGTGCGTCCCGGCCTTGCCTTTTCCCGCGTCCACGGGAATGGGTTCGCCGAACGAAATCACGGCGCGGCGAGCGCCGCGGACCGTCGCGGTCTCTCTTCTCAAAACGTCCTCCTCGAACTTGTCGAGGACTTCGGCCATGTCTTCGATGGTGGGTTTTTTGGAGGCGTAGGTCCCGGGGTAGCTGAACAGCTGGGTCACGATGAAGAGGTCGTCCAGGTCGACCTTCGCCGCGTCTTGCTCCACTTCGGACCGCGTGCCGTCCTCGGTGAGCTGAATCGCGTGGCGGCGGCACGCTTTAACGCGTTCCGGCAGGCTCGCGGCGCGGTTGTTGATTCCATACGCGTCTTCAAGCCGGCTCAGAATGAATTCCGCGAGCGCCTTGATCCGTTCGGGCAGCGTGCCGCTCTGGGTGTGACCCAGGTATTCGGTTTCCTTGAGTCCTAGAATGGCTTCCGCGAACTGGTAGATTCGTTTTCGAAGAATCAAGGAGCGTTTTGGGCGCCATAAAATCTGTTCTTCGAGTTCGTCCATCAGCGCGAGCAGCTCCTCCATGGGGTTTTCGGTATACTCGTAGCGGATGCCGCAGGGCACGCACGCGATAGGCCGGTCGGCGCCTTTGGCCGCGCTCCGAGCGATCGCGGCGGGGCCGTCGTGAAACGGCGTGACCCGCTTGTTGAGATGGTAGATTTCGCCCTCCGGGAAAATCACGAGCGGGTAGGGCTCGCGCCGCAGGATGTCGACCGATCGGCGCAACGCCGTGATGTCCGTTCCGTCGCGGTCCACGCTAAAACATCCATGATGTCGAAGGAACATCAGACGGAACCAGTTCGCTTTGGAGAAGATCTGCCACGCCGCCATGAAATAGAGCGGCATCTTCAATTGATCCGCGACCCAGTAGAGCACGGTCGGATCCGCGTGGCAGGAATGGTTGGGCGTGATTAAAACACCTTGCTTGGCGTCGACGCATCGTCGCAGGTTTTCCAGCCCATGGACCTCGACCTCAATGAGATTATGATACTTCAGTCGGATGCGTTCGCGTGCCCACCGCCAAAACCGGACCCGTTTCTGATTAAGCGCCGGCGCCCAGGAGCGCGGTGGAGTCTGGTAAGGTTGCGCGTCCATGGTTCTGCCTCTCTCGCGTGTCTATCCCGCTGAAATGGCGGAATTTTTTCGGAGGATTTCCATCTCCAGTCACCTGACAAAGCCATTATACGCGCTTCATCCAAACCACGTCAATCTTATCTGAATGGGTTGCCGGTGCGGGGTTTTTGATGGTTTTCGCGCTCGCGGCGGCGGATCCGTTAGATGACGCCTTCGCGGCCGAGCTCGCGGAAGATCCGCTCGACTTCGGAATGGGCGATTTCGATAAACTCCTCGTAGTCCGCGGTGTTCTGTCCGGTGGGGTCCGGAATGTCGCGGATGTCATCGGGATCGCCGCTCCACATGTATTCCATCATCCGGAAAATTTTGTCCGCGGCTTTGGGGTAGCGCTCGATTAGTTCGTCCTTTTGCCACTGCTCCATCACAAGGATGACGTCGGCTTTATTCACAAGCGCTTTCGAAAAGGGATCGGAGCCATGGCCGGTCAGGCTGAAGCCGTGGACTCGGGCAACGTGCTTCACCACCGAATGGGCCGAGCTCCCTCGGCGCGCCCGAACGCCCGCGGAGAGGATTTTCACCTTCTTGCGGGAATAGGGGTAGTGCTCCTTCAGGTAACGTTCCATGTAGCCGTGCAGGTACGCGCTGCGCGTGATATTGGCCTTGCAGGCGACCACGATGGTGAATTTTTTGTCAAATAGACCCATCCGAAGAGGATAGAGCCATCAGGAATCTGATTCAACGCAGGATTGAGATAAACGCATGACTTTTTTCATACATTGCAATGTGTGAAAAAATAACCTTGAATAAGTTGATATAGTTGACTATATCACACATTGCAATGTATGAAATTAAGAGGTTGTCATGGATACGCTTCATCCAACGATATGGCGGACCTGTCGAGTTCTCTCGAACGAGAATAGACTAAAGCTCTTGTGGCAGCTTTTCCATTTGGGGAAGGCTAGCGTAAGCGAGCTGGGCAATCTAGTTGGGCTTTCAGAGCCCGTCGCGAGCTCGTATTTGCGCGCGTTGAACGCCAGAGGTTTGATCACGCCGGAGCGCCAGAGGGTTTTTGTCTACTATAGGCCGGAATCCAACCCGGAAGTCGCGCACTCGGAAAGGATGCTGTCGGCGATGAAGGCGTGTTGGGAAGCGCGCGTTTCTTTTTCTTCCGTGGCGTATCAAATGACCGCGTTCACGCATTCTAGACGAATCGACATCGCAAGGGCTTTGAGTCGCGGATCGCTAGAGGAACTACAGCTGAGCGCGAAAACGTCGATTTCTCCACAGGCCCTCTATCGTCATATCGAAAAACTCGTCAACCGCGGTTTCGTTGGCAAAACGGGTTCCTTGATCCAATTATTGGAGCCGGATGCCGCGTTGTCGCGGGAGCTGCTTGAAATGGTCCTTGATTGATCCGGATTCGGAATGGCGAAAGCGGTGTTTTCTAGTATGCTCCCGTCTCAATGAAAGTGATGATTAAAGTGTTGGGTTCGATTTTCGCGTTGGGGTTGGTGATGCTCGTCGCGTTTCATTTGATCATGCTATATGGCCTGACGAAAGCCATGCGCGACGTGGTGCT
>JARFRL010000484.1 GCA_029287275.1 Pontiella desulfatans | reverse complement strand
CAGTTTGATCTGAATGGGCACGCTCACGTCGCCGATCTCGTCCAGAAAAATGGCGCCGTACGGACTGCAACGCGAAAAGATCCCTTCGTGCTTATCGATCGCGCCGGTGAAGGCGCCTTTGCGATGCCCGAACAACTCCGATTCGATCAACGCCTCGGGATACTGCGAAAGATTGATGGAGACGAACGCGCGCGTGAAGCTCTCCTCGAACTTCTGCGTGTTGGGATTGAAAGGAATGAACCCCGAGCGTCCAATCGCGGCGGCGGCCGCGCCTTTTCCGGTTCCCGTCTCGCCCAGCAGCAGCGTGGAGAAATCCTCCATGCGATTCCATAGACACCTTTCGTACCAGGAAATCTCGTGCGTGAAGATATTGTCCCAGAGCTGCGAGCGAAGCCGCTTCATGCAGGGGCTGTCGCCGATGAGTCCCTTGGAGATGAAAAAATAGGCGCGGCGAATCTGATAAAACATCGCCACGTAACGGCACGCGTCGTCCCGCTTGATCTTGAACCGCGTGAGATCCTCCAGGCACTGAAACGCGAAGGGCGCGCGGATCGATTCGTCCCCCGCCGCGATCTGGTCCTCGATCAATTTGTCGAAGCGGTCCATGTAGCGATGAAACACGTGGAAGAGCACGCTGACGCCGACCGCCCGCACCTCGTCGCTCCCGTCGCGGTCGATCACGACGCCACCGGCCCGCTCCAGCGCGTGGAGGTTGTCGCCCAGTTTTCTCAAGAGGGGCTCGAGCGTGGTATGCCACTCAACGGTGTCGTCCGCGCCCACGATCTTGCGGTCGATCTCGATGCGTTCGTCTCCGAAGGGGTTGCTGAACGCGGCCTCGGCGACCATTTTAAAGAAGTCATTGTTCATGCAGCAACTGTATGACCTGCATTCACGGGATGTCTATTCAAAATATTCACCAAACGGGACGTATTTCATAAGTCGTTTCAGAGCTTGCGGATGCGCTGATCCACTCCCGATGGCATACCCCCTGCAATAGGGGTGTTGTCAGTACGAACATCTTCACCTCAAGGAGCGGAAATGAAAAACACTTTCAAATGGTTGAACCTATCGCAATTCACCGGCGCGTTTAACGACAACGCCTTTAAAATGACGGCCATTATCGTCTTGGCCAAACTTCTCGGACAGGACGGTCTGCCGCGTATCATCGCGATCTGCTCGGCGCTGTTCGTGATCCCGTTCCTGTTGTTCTCGAACGCGGCGGGAACGCTCGCGGATCGGTTCAGCAAACGCGACATCATCATCGCGAGCAAATGGATGGAGATCGCCCTGCTCGCGCTTTCCGTCCCCGCGCTGCTTTGCGGCGTCGCGTGGCCGATCTACACCTTGCTTTTCCTGCTCTGCGCGCAGAGCGCCCTTTTTGGTCCGGCCAAACGCGGCATTGTTCCCGAACTGGTTGAAGCCGAAAATCTATCGCGGGCCAACGGATTTCTCACCGCGGCCACCTACACCGCGATCATTCTGGGCACCGCCCTTCCATCCCTGTTGATCGGCTATATGGGATTGAGCCCGATCTACGTCGTGGGAGTCTGCGCCGCGCTCGCGGGGGCCGGCGCCTTCGCGTCGTACCGCATGGCGAAGGTTCCCGCGTACGGAAAACGAGAGAGCGCCTCGCCGTGGATCATTC
>JARFRL010000470.1 GCA_029287275.1 Pontiella desulfatans | reverse complement strand
GTCCGCGATCGCCATGCAGCCCTCGCGGCTTTCGATCACGCAGGGTCCCGCGATCAGCGCCAACGGATTTTTTCCGCCGAACTTCACGCCCTTCACATTCACGGTTTTCGTCATCATAATTACCTGTTGCTATGCATTTATTCTTTAACCACAAGATGCACAGGAATCACAAAAGCTGAGCATATGTATTTTTGTGGGTTTTGAGTATTTTGTGGTTCGTAGTTATTGGTTGAGTTGTTTTATAAGTTCTTCGGCTTTCGCGACGTCCGCGGGGGTGTCGACGCCGATGCCGAAGTCCCGCGTTTTGATCACCTTCATGCGGCAGCCCATGTCGAGCGCGCGCAGTTGTTCGAGTTTTTCCAGATTCTCCAGCTCGCAGACCGGTTCTTTGACCAGCTTCAGCAGATAGTCGCGGCGATAGGCGTAGACGCCGATGTGCCGCCAATAGACGCCCGCGCTCGAAACGCCTTCCGGCTCGCGGATGTGCGGAATCGTGGCGCGCGAGAAATAGAGCGCCTGACCGCGCCGGTTGAAGAGCGCCTTCACGACCGAGGGATCATTAATCTGTTCGGCGTTCTCGATCGGGGTCGCGGCGGTCGCCATGTCCCACTCGCCGGTGGAAATCACGTCCGCGAGCTCGTCGATCAGCGCGGGGTCGATCAGGGGTTCGTCGCCCTGCACGTTGATGACTGCGTCGAAGTCGAGATCCTGAACCGCCTCCGCGATGCGGTCGGTGCCGGAGGGATGCTCGGGGCGGGTCATCGCGATGCGCACGTCCGGAATGTTCAATCCATTCACGCGTTCCGCGATACGGTCGTCGTCGGTCGCGACGATCACCGCGTCGAGTCGTTGGGCTTGTTTGACTCGTTCGACCACCCATTGAACCATGGGCTTGCCGGAAATCAGCGCGAGGCTTTTGCCCGGAAAGCGGGTCGAGCCCCAGCGCGAGGGGATCACGCCAACGATGCCGCTCATTAGAGTTCCTCCGCGTGTTGGGTCATGTAGTCGATGAGCTCCCCGCGCGTGCAGGTGGCGGTGCCGAGCTTGCCGACCACGACGCCCGCCGCGAAGTTGGCGAGTTCCGCGGCCTCGAGATAGGTGGCCCCGCAGGCGAGCGCGAGCACGTAGGTCGCGATCACCGTGTCGCCGGCGCCGGAGACGTCGAACACCTCGCGGGCGCGGGTGGGAATGTGTTGCGCCGCGTCGCCCCGGTTCAGCAACAGCATGCCGTGCGGCCCGAGCGTGATCAGCGTGTGCCGGGCTTTCCATTTGTCGTCCAGCACGCGGCCGACTTCCAGCAGCGCCTCGTCCTCGAGCGGGTTTTCCGCCGGGCGGCCTTCCGCGACGCCGGCGGAACCGAACGCCTCCTTGCGGTTGGGCGTGACGACGGAAACGCCTTCCATCCGGAGAATGTGGTCGTCCTTCGGATCGTAGCCGACCGGAACGCCTTTCTCCGCGGCCGCGGCCAGCACGGCGTCGACCACCTCCTGTTGGACGGAGCCTTTGCCGTAATCCTCGATGATGACGCCGTCCGCGAGGGCGACCTCGGACCGGACGAGCTCGAGGAATCGGGCCATTTCGGGGCCGGATATTTTCAGGTATTCCTCGCGGTCGACGCGCACGACCTGTTGGCGTTCGGCGACGACGCGGGTTTTCTCGCAGGTGGGGAAGTCGCCGTTCTCGAGGATCGCGTCGAGCGAGACGCCCGCCGCGGAAAGCTGTTCCTTGAGTTCGGCGCCGACCGCGTCTTGGCCGATGACGCCGGCCATCGCGGCCTTGCCGCCGAGCGCGAGCAGGTTGGAGGCGACGTTGCACGCGCCGCCGGGCATGGCTTTCTCGCGGGTGACGTGCACCACCGGCACGGGGGCCTCGGGCGAGACGCGCGAGACGGTTCCGTAGACGAAGCGGTCCATCATCAGGTCGCCCACCACCAGCACGCGTTTTTTCGTGGCGCAAGCGAGTAGCTGGTCGGCCCGTTCAATCGTGATTTTCATAGGGGTCTCTCTCCTTCGATAAATTTCAGGGGCGGTCGAATTGTCGACACGCGACGCCGGCCGCGGTGAACAGGCCGCGGGATTGCGCGGTGAAGTGATACTCGGTTTCGTACACCACTTCGGTGATGCCCGCGTTGATGATCATTTTGGCGCACATCAGGCAGGGGCTGAGCGTGCAGTAGAGCGAGCCGTCGCGCACGCTGATGCCGTGATAGGCCGCCTGCACGATCGCGTTCTCCTCGGCGTGCGCGCACACGCATTCGCCGAGTTCGGAGCCCGACGGCGCGTCGGACGCGCAGCGGGGGCAGCCGCCTTCGTAGCAATTATCAATGCCGCGCGGCGTGCCGTTGTAGCCGGTTGAAATAATGCGCCGGTCGCGAACGATCACCGCCGCGACCTTTCGTCGGCAGCAGTTTCCGCGCTTGGAAACCACGTGCGCGATATCCATGAAGTATTCGTCCCAGTCCGGGCGTGGGTGTTCTTCCTGATTCATCGGGGGAATATAGCGTTCCGATCAGGACTGGTAAAGGCGAAGGATGGCCGGCGTGACGTCCAGCAGGGAACCCAGGGATTGAAAGGCCTCCGCGCCGGCGCCGCGGGCGACGAGCGGGACGGGGTGCGGCGTATGCGTTCGGATGGTGAGGTCCTCGATGTTGCCGTGGTCGCTGCACAGCAGGAACAGGTGGTTCGGTTCGCGCGCGAACGACGCGGCGATCGGCAGAAACCGCTCCAAGGTCTCCAGGCACTGGTGGACCAACTCCGGCTCGCCGGAATGCCCGGCGCGGTCGGTGAGGAAATATTCGTATAAGGTGAAGTCGTGCTGGCGCGCCACGTCGAGCAGATGCCCCGCGGCTTCCTCTTCCGAGATATGGGGGCCGTCGTAGCCGCGGGAGCCCATCGTCCAGCGCGTGATGTCGTGGTTCACCGCGAGCCCGTCGAGCAGCTCCTGCTTGTGTCGCACGCCGCTGAGCGCGGACAAGGTCATCACGGTGGTCACCGAGCGCCGCCGCGCGGGAATGTTTTCGGGATCGTCGATCCAATACGAGTTCGCGAAGGTCGCGTCCTTCCCCAGATCGCGTAGCTTTCGAAAAAGGCTCTCGCGCTCGATCATTGTTTTGAGCGAGGGGGGCGGGAAGCCCTCGACGTGCCGGCCCATCAGCTCCGCCGCGTTCACGCCCGTCAGCAACGCGGCCTGCCCCGTCGCGCTCTGCGGTTTTCCCGCGACGCCCAGGGTCGCGTCCAGCGGCGTGGCGCCATCGAGCAGCTTCTGGATGTTCGGATAGCGCGGATCGCGCAACGGATTGACCGCGGGATCGTCCGAGCCCAAACCGAAACCGTCGAGGAAAATGAATAAGATCTTCAATCCGTCAGCCATCTTGAGGTAGGTTCATACCCTTTCTTACGAACGGCGCGAAATGAAATTTGACAACTTTACGGCATGGCTCGACGAAGCCGCGGGAACGATCGGGGCTCATTCGATCGCGTGCCTGCGGATGGATCACCCGCTATTGCGCGAACGCGTCGGCGCGAACAATGAATTGGTCGCGGAGTGGCTGAAGGCGGGGACGCACGGCGAGATGGATTATCTCGAACGCATGTTCCCGGATAAATCCGACCCGTGGAAAACCTTCCCGTTCGCGAAGTCCGTCCTTGTTTTGACCTTCACCAATCAGTGGGGCGATCCCGCCGCGACGCATCCGTTTCCCGCGCCCGCGTCGGGCGCGCCGCTGGGCTATGTTTCCGCCTACGCCCGGGAACAGGATTATCACGCGACGGGGCAGGCGATGCTCGCGGAGCTGAAGGCGATGCTGGGCGAAGGGATTCAATGCGAGGCCGCGGTGGACACCAAACCGGTTTATGAACGCCTCTTCGCGACGACCGCGGGGCTGGGCGTCGTTGGCGCCAACGATCTGCTGCGCGTGCCGGGGCGGATCAACACGCGGGTGTTCATCGGGTGTCTCTTCGTCGACGCCGAGTTGCCGGAAGTGATCCGCGCGCCGAAGATGCCGTTTCGGTGCGACGATTGTCTCGCCTGCGTGAAAAAATGCCCGACCAACGCGATTGAATTTGGAAAACCCATCGCCGCGCGTAGATGTATTAGTTATCTCACGATCGAGAAACGAAGCGTTCTCAATCGCGCGGAAGCGGAGATGATCGGCGACTGGATCTTCGGGTGCGACGACTGCACCAACGTCTGCCCGCCCAAAGACCAGATCGACACGCGGATTCCCATCGACCTCGAATGGTTGCTGAAAACGCCCGCGGGGGAGGTCCGGCGTTTGATCAAGGGGAACGCGACGGCCTACGCCGGCGTGACCCAACTGCGCAAAAACGCGGTGGCGTTGCTTAAAAAAAAGAGCAGCTCCCCGGATGAGAGGGAGCTGCTCCAGTGGGTAAGTAAGAAAACAGGCAGTGAGCTGATCCGCGACCAACTCACCGCCTGGTGAGGAGGAGATGTACGTGTAATATAGCAGTCCGCGTGCCAAGTCGCTTGTCCCTGAAAAGGCTTCTCATTCCAAAGCGGGTTGGTAGAATCCGTCCATTCTGAAAATTTGGAGAATCACGTCATGAAATTCATCGAACTCGCCGAAAAGCGCCGCAGCGTCCGCGGCTACGCGCCCGATCCCGTACCCGAGGAACTGCTGAACGAGGTGCTGCGCGCCGGCGCGCTGGCCCCCACCGCCAAAAACCTGCAGCCCTTCCAGTTCATCGTCGTCCGCGCCGCGTCCGGACTCGACGCTCTGGCCGCGGCCTATCCCGCCCCCTTCTTCCGCGAGGCCCCCGTCGCGATCGTCGTCTGCGTCGAGTCGGAGCAGGGCTGGACGCGCACCCGTCACGACGGCAAGAACTACGCCGAGGTCGACGCGGCCATCGCCATCGACCACATGAGCCTCGCCGCCACCGATCTTGGACTCGGCTCCTGCTGGATCGCCGCGTTCGACCCCGCCGCGGTGTCCGCCGCCATGCGCGTTTCGGAAGGCGTCGAACCGCTCGCGATTCTTCTGTTGGGCTACGCGAACGACGAACAGCGCGAGAAAACCCGCAAACCATTGGATGATCTGGTTCGCTATGAGCACTGGTAAACCGGGCGCTTCAGCGCTTGGAACCGCGGGCGCGGTTTGGGGAATCGTCGGTCTTTCCATGATCATCGGCCGCGGTTTTTTCAGCGTCTGGCCCTACACCATGGAACTCATTGGAACCTCCTTCACGTGGGCGCGCTGGACCGCGCTCGGCGCGAGCCTGATCTTCATGGGCTACGCCGAAGGCTACAAAGGTTTCCAACTCAAGTTCGCGCCGCGGGTCGCCGCGCGGGCGCTCTATCTCAAATCCAACGCGACGCCCCTCCGCGTCGTCTTCGCGCCCTTTTTCTGCATGGGATTTTTCCACGCCACCCGCAAGCGCAAGATCGTCGCCTACAGCGTCACCACGATGGTGGTGTTGTTGATCGTCGGCGTGCGGCAATTGCCGCAACCCTGGCGCGGCATCATCGACGCCGGCGTGCTGTTTGGGCTGGGCTGGGGCCTGGCGTCCATCTGGATCTTCTGCGCCAAAGCCTTCTTCGGTAAAGCGGCATACACCGTCTCGCCCGAAACCCCCGACGCCTGAGCCGTCGGGCGGCTTCCGCGTGCGAGAATGGAATCGCTACGAATCACGGGCGGACCCTTTTTTCCCGTGCGAATCGCCATGTTCCGCCGACGAATCACCTCTCGTAGCTTCCGCGACACCGCCGCCGCTTCCGTATCCAATCCGCAATCCGCCTTCGAGAGGCTCTTCTCCACCGCTTCCGCCGCGCTTTGGGTTCGCGCCAGCGTAACGTGCTCCGCCCCCAGCTCCTCGCAAAGACTCCCCAGCTCCTCCCAATCAATTGGCGGGCGGTCCGCCGAATCGTCCCTTTCATCCATCAGGATCTCAACCGCTTTCAGCGCTTGACGCAGTTGCCAAAGCTCAAAATCCCCATTTCTGTCTAAAGCCTCGACCCAACGACGGATCAGTTCCTGCGTCACCGCCTTCAAGCGAACC
>JARFRL010000444.1 GCA_029287275.1 Pontiella desulfatans | reverse complement strand
ACATGAAATAACGCAGATAGATGTACGCGCTGCCGACGACGAGACTAATGAGCATGAAGGGGAAGCCGTATTTCGTGAACGAGCCGAAAGAGATCTTGCAGCCGTTGCGGTTGGCCACCTGCGCGATCACCACGTTGGCCGAGGCGCCCACCAGCGTGCCGTTGCCGCCGAAACACGCGCCGAGCGCGAGCGACCACAACAGCGGCTCCGCGATCTGCGTGTGGATCAGCGCGGGATCCTCGACGCCCATCTGCTGGGCGAAGACGGGAATGATGCCCTTCACCAACGGAATCATCGCCATCACCAGCGGAATGTTGTCGACGATCGCGGAGGCGATCGCGCTGAACCATAGAATCGTGAGCGCGGTGGCCATCAGGTTGCCCTTGCAGATATGCAGGATGTAATCGCCCATCGCCTCGAACACCCGCGCGTGTTCCAGCGCGGCGATCATCATGAACAAGCCGGCGAAGAAGAGAATCGTGTTCCATTCCACGTGAACGAGCGAATGGTGAACGTCCTTCTTGCAAACCAACACCATCAGCATGGCGCCCGCGAGAGCGATGATGCCCGGTTCGATCTCCAGCACGCGGCCACCGAAGAATCCGGCCAGAATCAGTCCGAACACGATCAGCGATTTCTTGAGCACGCCCGGTTGCAGAATGGCCTTTTCCGGACGCGATTGCTCGACGCGCCCGCGCGTCTTTTCGGTGGTGCGGATCGTCTTGCGGAACATCAGCACCATCAACCCGAGCAACAGGACCATCGCGACCACCACCGGCGGACTCAGGTTGATCAAGAAGTCGTTGAACGACAGGTCCGTCTGGGAACCGATCAGGATGTTGGGCGGATCGCCGACGAGCGTGGCCGTTCCGCCGATGTTGGAAAAGATCGCTTCCATGATCAGGATCGGCGCGGCGGGCATCTCGAGCAACTGGCAGAGCAGAATCGTGATCGGCGCCATCAGGATGACGGTGGTCACGTTGTCGAGGAAGGCCGAGAGCACGGCGGTGAGGATCATGAAAAAGACCACGATCAACAGGCCGTTGCCCTTCGCGAGCCGCGCCAGCTTGATGGCGAGCCATTCGAACACGCCGGTGTCGGTGAGGGTGTTGACGACGACCATCATGCCGATCAGCAGGAACAGCACGTTCATGTCGATGGCGCGTAGCGCCTCTTCATAGCCGACCAGACGCAGGCCGACCATCAGGCCCGCGCCGATCAGCGCGGCGATGGTTTTGTCGATGATTTCCGTGGCGATGAAAAAGTAGACCACCAGGAATACTAGAATCGGGAATAGCATGGTTTTTCTCCTTAGTGGTTGATGACGTTGTCGAGCACGAGGCCGTTGTCGATCGTGCCGACCCAGCGGCCCTCTTCGTCGGTGACGTAGAGTTTGGCGTACGATTTAATCGCGAGGTCGAACACGATCTCCATGATGGTGTAATCCATCGGCACGGTTCGGGCGTTCGGTTCCATCATGTCGCCGGCGCGGGTTTCGCGTTCGTCCTCGAAATATTTCTCGAACGGGTCGAACTCCGCGATGAAGGAGACGCTCTTGAGCTGGGCGAAGAAGTCGGGCAGACCGTAGCGAAACAGACGCCCGACGGTGATTTCGCCGAGGACCTGACGATTCTCGTTCACCACCGGCACCGCTTGCAGGTTGTTGACGCTCATGAGGTGCGAGCATCTCGATACGGGATCCGTGTCCAGCACGCTGAAGCGCGGCGGGCGCATGATGTCGCGCGCCAGAATCGGTTTGTCGATGCGCGGGTTCCGCGCTTTGAAGACGCCGCGCAACTCGGCGGGATTCTCCGCCGCGAGCACTCGGCGCTTCGTGTCGGAGTCGGCCAACATGCGGGAAAGCCGCGCCATGATCTTGAGCGAGATCGGCGGATCGGAGATCGGCACCAGAATCAGGCAGACCACCTGAACCGGGGTATCCTCGAAAAGAACCGGTTCCGGAAAGGTCGCGACCGCGAACAACGCTTTTTTCAGATGCTCCAACCGGGCGTGAGGAAACGCGATCCCCTCGCCGAGGGCCGTGGTTTGTCGGTTCTCGCGGTGGATGACCGCGTCGAGCACGCCGTCCGGCGTCAGGTCCGGATTGACGGTGAAAAACTCGCCGGAACAGAGTTGATCCAGCATGGTTTTAAAGATCTCGTCGCGCGGCGCGGGCGCGCGGCGGGGCAGCCACGACTCGTCGCGGCGGGTGTAGTTCATGATTTTCATCGTTCCACTCCCGGCTACAGCTCGGTTTCCGTTTTAACCTTGAGGTAGTGCGCGAGGATGTTCTTGGCCTCGAGCGTGCCGATGAGATGAAGGCGTTCGTCCACCACCGCGATTTCGCGGATGCTGTTCAGTCGCATCAGCTCGATCACTTGCTTCAGCGGCGTGGCGGCGCGCACGTAAACGGGCGGCTCGGCCAGATCGTGCCCGTGGAAGAAGTTGAGCACGTACGCGATGGCCGGCAGCATTTCCTCCTCGTCCGATTTCCGGCGCGACAGCTCCAGAATCTTCATGGCGATTTGTTTGGCCTGAACAACGCCGACCAATTGGCCGTCGGTGTTTTCGAGATAGACCTTGTAGCGGTCGGACGCGCAGATCTGGCTGGCGAGCTTTTCAAGCGAAGCGCCGCTGTTGGCGCGTGGGCACGCCGAGTTAATGAGATACGAGATGTCCTTGACGGTGGTTCGTTCCAAATTGGCTTTCATGATGATCCCTGGTTTAAATGATTTTATGAACAATGAAGGGGTCCGGACGGACGCGTGAAAACGCGCCGCGGCGAATGGATCGCCGCGGTGTCGCGAGAACTTCATGGTTCAGGGATCAAATCAGCAGGGGCATGGACCAGCCGAGCGGCTG
>JARFRL010000426.1 GCA_029287275.1 Pontiella desulfatans | reverse complement strand
ATATTATAGGTGTATTATAGGTGGGATTGCTGATCCAGCGTTGTTTTCCGAGGTCGAGGACCTCAGCTACAAGCGACCCCGCGGCGGCCGCTTCGCCGAAGCGGCCCTGCCTTTTACCAGAGTTTTCTTGCGCTCCTTGCGTTCTGTCGCGGTTAATTAGGTTTTCCCGTCCGCGCGGAATGGTTATTGGCAACGAATAGGTCTTCCCGTCTGGATGGAATTATAGATGCGGCGGATAAATGTCGTGAGGATTGCCACGAAAAGGCACAAGAAACACAACGCCCCGAATCGCTGAGTTGTCGTGCGTTTTGTGCCTCTTTGTGGCTATTAATCAGTAGCATGGAATTCTCAATATTTAATCGCCGGAGCAATAATTCGTTGGTTGCCGCTACGCTGACGTCGCTTTGCGACGCCCTCACTTCGTGTTTCCTACATTCGTTGCGACTCGTCCCTGTCGCTGCCGCGGGGGAATGGAATTCTTCCGTCATTCAATCATTCCGTCCTACCGATGGTTTTTTTGCGCTCCATGCGTTCCTTCGCGGTTAATTAGGTTTTCCCGTCCGAGCGGAATGGTCCTGCCATCCAATGGTCCTGTGCTAACGATTCGTTGCTACCCACCGCGGCGGAGGGGGCGCGCGCCGACTAAAGCTTTCCGCGCGATGGGTTGTCGTCGCGCGCGCGGTTCGCTATACTTTCCGCCCAACCGGAGGATGAATCATGAATTGGTTTCGATTAAGCGGTGTTTTGTTTCTTCTCGCGGCCGCGACGGGTTGCACGAGCGACGTCGGATTCAGCGGGGTGAATAATGTTTGGCGCTCGGAAGCGGCGCCCACGTGGGAGCCGGGGGAAACCACGGAACTCGACGTGATCACCGCGTTCGGCCCGCCTTCTCAGCTGATCAGTTTGGATAAAGAAACGGTCTATTATTATCTGCGCGAGCGGCGCAAGGGGTATGGCGTGTTTCTGCTGGCCTACAACTGGAAAGACCAGCAGTTGGTGTACGACCGCGCCATTTTCTTCTTCGACAAAAGCGGGAAACTGACCAAGCACTCCTATAGTCCCGAGGCGCTGCCTTATGAAGAAGAGTCTGACTAGCTTCGTGGTCATCGGGCTATCCGGCTTGCTGTTGACCACCGGGTGCAGCGTGCTGCGGGTATCGGTTGATCCCGGGATCACGCTCGAGCAATGCGACTTTGAAGTGACCAAGGCGCGTTATCCTGACGTGTTGGATGAGCTGGGTCCGCCCGCCCGCCTGTCCGCCACGCCCGGCGGGTTCGCGTTTATTTACGAGGCGATGAAGATTAATGAAAAACAACTGGGGCTGAGCGGGCCGGGTGAGATTCTTCAATTTCTAAAAATGTCCTTCGCGGGCACGGAGCTTGAACGCCACTCCTATCTACTCCATTTCAACGCCGACGGGCTGCTTGTTTCGGCGGGGCTCCTTGAGGCCACGGAGGACCTGGGCTCGGCCGGATCGGTCCAGGCCATCATATCCGTTCAGCAAATCGTGGATACGAGCGCTTTCGAGGACGACGCCCTCGACGCCTCGCACTGGGGATCCAATCTGCTCGACCCCCTTCCGGTGATGCTGAACAACGCCCAAAACCTCAATACCGGCGCCGCGGGGTTGGAGCAAAGCGGAACCACCACCAAAATCGGGCAACATACGTTGGAGACGCGCTGACCGCGGCGCCGAATGCCCCGCGGGAAGCTATTGACACCACGGCCGTTTAGCGTATTTTTCCAAGCTTCCGAACAAACAAAGACGG
>JARFRL010000401.1 GCA_029287275.1 Pontiella desulfatans | reverse complement strand
TTTTAAACGACCTCCGGATGTATTTCCCAGATGCTTTTCCGAGGTCTACCTGAAAGCGGGTGCCGGCCGGGGTTTCAATTTTCTTAATTAAAAACCCTTCGTGGTATTCGTAGCCGTCAATGCTGATCTTCGCCTTGGGGTTTCGTTTTCTGCCAGCCATGATGCCCTCCTTCCTTGATGTGGCAACATAGTGCAGGACGGGCATGCGGGTGACCATTAAAATCACATAATAATCACATCGTGTATTTGGTGTAGGTTGTTTTAGTCAATAATAGATGCGTATTTGATGGTCTAGAACAGCGGATTGAAAATCCGCGTGTCCCCAGTTCAATTCTGGGACTCGCCACCACTTTCCTTTTCCCCGGCGAATTTAAAATTCCCTCGGGGAAAGTCTTTTCCTTCCTATAGCCGCGTCCCTCTCGCGTGCTTTTGTGGATGGTGCTTCCGGGCAAGCATCGTGAGAGACCCAACCAGGCCAACGAGCGCGGCGGGTGGGCAGATCAGCACCGCCAACAGAAACGTGGCGACCCCAAGCCCTTCCAGGAATTTCGCGAGCATCCGCGCGTTTTCCATATTTCCGGCGACTGCGTGAAAGACGTTGTGGAGAACGCCGGATAGGACGAAGCAGAGTAGCGCCCCCAACAGCAGGAGTCCGTACCGTTTCGGTGCCCGCCATGGGTGAACAAAAGCGAGCACCAGCGCGGTGGCGGCGATAAAGGCGCACAGGATTCCCGGCGCGTTGTCATCGACCCCGATGACGCCGGCGGCAATCGCCGAAACGCAACAGGCCGCCATGAATAGGCCCGTTAGCATTCGGTTGTGATGGGTTGACAGGGCTTCAATCATGATCGTACCTCCATTTTACCAAGGCTCCAGATCCGCCGCGTGGAAACACGTCCCGCCGCGCCGATTTCATCGTTGCTTTCATTCGCACCTCCTATTCCCCTATACCCCTAAGCGGGTACTTACTCTTTTTCTGAAAGTCCGCAAGGGTAAAAAAAGAGGGGGTGGACGGGTATTTTCCCGCGTGTTTACGGTCCCTTTCTCGAGCGATGAAGCCGCGCGTGTGAAACAGGGTCGTATTTCGCTGACGGGCGGCGCGTTGGAGGCGCGGTTTCCTCCGTGACCCGCGGCGGCCGCTGTGGTAAAACCCGCCCCATGAAACGAATTGGCATAACGATCGGCGACGTGAATGGAATCGGACCGGAGGTCGCGCTGAAGGCCATCGGCCGCGGGCGCTGGCCCGCGGAAACGGAGTTCGTGATTCTTGGCGACGAGTCCGTCGTTCGCGCGCAAGCGCGCTCCATGAAGATTCCCGTGTCGCGGAAGATCGCCTTCCAACATATGGAAACCGCGGTGAAGTGGACTCCCGGCAAAATCCGCGTAGACGCGTCGCGGCACGCCGCGGAAGCGATCCGGCTGGCGGTGAAGGGCTGCCTGTTCGGCGGCCTCGACGCGATGGTGACGGCGCCGATCTGCAAGGAAGGATTCCACAAGGCGGGGGTAAACGCGCCCGGCCACACGGAATATCTCGCGGAGCTCACCAACACCAAGAATTTCGGCATGATGCTCCTGGGCGGCGGACTGCGCGTCATGCTCGCGACGCGGCACCTTCCGCTCGCGGCGGTCGCGGGCGCGCTGACCAGAAAGACGATCCGCGAGCATATCGAGCTGACCGGCGAGGCGCTCGAGCTGTTCGGCCTGAAAAACGGGCGGATCGGCGTGTGCGGGCTGAATCCGCACGCGGGCGATGGCGGAATCATCGGCCGCGAGGAGATCGAGCTGATCAATCCCGCGATCAAGCAGGCGCGGAAGAAAGGCTACAACGTTTCCGACGCGGTGCCGGCCGACACCATTTTTCACGAAGCGCTGCGCGGCGACTACGACGCGGTCGTCGCCATGTATCACGACCAAGGGCTCGGCCCGCTGAAGATGATCGGGTTCGACGAAGGCGTGAACGTCACGCTCGGCCTGCCGATCATACGCACCTCGCCGGATCACGGCACCGCGTTCGGCCTCGCGGGCCAAAACAAGGCCTCTGAAAAGAGCATGAAGCACGCGCTCGCGCTCGCCATCGAGATGGCCTCCAACCCCAACCCTTGGAAATAACGAATAAATTTTGACAGGATAACAGGATGGACGGGATGAGCGGGGATGCCATGGAGATACAGCATCTTGTTGGTCCTGTGAATCCGGTCTAAAAAACAATGAATGAAGAACCGAAATTAACGAGTCCGAAAGAAGTGCGGGCGTTGCTGGAGAGTCTGGGGCATCGCCCGAACAAAGGGCTGGGGCAGAACTATCTGATCGACGCCAACATTCTCGACATCATCGCGAACACCGCCGAGATCCGGCCCGACGAGTCCGTGCTCGAGATCGGCCCCGGCCTCGGCGCGCTGACCGAGCGGATCATCCCTAGGGCGAAGTCGGTCACCTGCATCGAAAAAGACCCGACGATGGTGAAGTACCTCACGGCGCGCTTTTCCGATTTCAGGTTGATCGAAGCCGACGCGCTCGACGTCAACCTGGGCGAACTCTTCGCGGGGGGCGTCACGAAAGTCGCGGCGAACCTGCCGTATTCCGTCGCGAGCCGCTTGATGGTCGAAATCGCCGAAAGCGAACATCGCCCCGCGTTGATGTCGCTGACGATTCAGAAAGAAGTCGCGGACCGTCTCTGCGCGCCGGCCGGGAACAAGCATTATGGCGTGCTCTCCGTTTTGACCGGCGCCCACTACGAAAACAAACTGGTGAAAAAAATCAGCCCCACCTGCTTTTTGCCGCCGCCGAAGGTTTGGTCCGCGGTGGTGAGGATGGAGCGCCGCGCCGCGCCGATCGTCG
>JARFRL010000397.1 GCA_029287275.1 Pontiella desulfatans | reverse complement strand
GCTCGGTGCTGATCCTGCCGGAAGCGCGGTTCGAGCGGTTCACGGTCAAGGCCGGACTCAACAGCGTTTTCCAGACGGACGAGGCCGCGGAGTGGCTGCCCGTTTTAGGCGTCGATTGGTTCGCGGGCGACAACAGCTCCGTTCATCTTTCCTACACCGAAACCGAACAACAACCCGATTATCAAACCCTCTACTATTCAGATCCCTACCGCGTCGGAAATGCGTTTCTCAACCAGCAGCGCTCGAAGAACGCGGAGCTTGGGTTCCGACAATTTCTTTCGGCCCGTCTGGATTGGTCGGTCGCGGGGTTTTATCGCCGGCTCGAAAACGCGTCGGACTGGACCCAAACCGCGGCGGGCGGCGTGTGGGCCGCGACGGATTTGGGCGACCTGAACATGGGCGGCGTCGACGCCGCGATCACCTATCGCCCGTCCGAGGACCTGGTGGTGAAGGCGTTTTATCAGTGGATGAAAAAGGATTCGGTGGACGTCTACGCGGGCCTGTACGAGCTCGACTATCCGGAACACATGCTGAACTTCTCCGTCTGGTGGAAATTCGTCAACGAGCTCGCGGCGGAATTCGCCCAAACCACGCGTTGGCAGGCCGCGAACAACGCGCGGACGAGCGATGAATTCGGAGCCGACGCGACCGTGGGCTTGCATTACTTCCCCCGCTACGCCAAGAATGTCCGCCTTTCGTTTCTGGTGGAGAATATTTGGGGATCCGACCTGCAAGTCATCCCCGGCTTGGAGCCGCGGCCCACCTCGTTCTTCGCCGCCATTAACGTAAACTGGTAAAAAAAATTCCTCGCGGAGACGCGGAGCGCGCGGAGGAATCACGCTAAAGGCTCCGCGGCCTCGGCGCCACCGCGAGGGCAACTACTTTTGAGAGGATTGAAAGATGGGTTTTGAAAAGGGTTCGTTAAGTTTCCGCATGTTTTTCGCGTCGCGCGATCTGACCGCGGAGGATGTCGATAAATTCGCCGCGCAGGCGCTGCCGCCGTTGAACACGCTGGCCGAAGAAGAAGTGCACGGCTGGGTCGCGGGGCGGCATCTGCTCGACCGCAACGTGACGGAGGAGAACGCCTTTCTGGGCGGCTATCTCCGCCTCACGCTGACCCAGGCGAAGAAAAAAGTTCCCGTCTCCCTGTTGCAGGCCGAGTGCGCGGTCGAGGAAATGGCCGTGATGGAAGCGGAGGACAAAAACTACCTCAACCAACAGGCGCGCACGGAAATCAAGAAGCAGGTCCAAGAGCGCCTGTTGCCCGACATGCCGCCGCAACTCAAGGGCATCGACTTCGTCTTCGACGAGCGCTCCCACATGATTTACGCCACCGCCACCGCGGAGAAACAGGTCGACGCGTTCATGTTGAGCCTGATGCAGACGACGGGCTGCTCCGCCGCCGCGGCCGATCCGGAAACCCTCGCCGCCCGCGCCGAGAGCGTGAACATTCAAAACTGGGGCCCCGCGAGTTTTTCGGATGAGCTGGAAGACGGCATGGTCGACGGAACCGCCGGGCGCGAATTCCTGATGTGGCTCTGGCACGCTTCCGAAAAGCGCGGCGGATTGGCGAACATCCCCGACGTCGGCGAGATCGGCTACATGGTCGAAGGGCCGCTCACGTTCGTGATGGA
>JARFRL010000360.1 GCA_029287275.1 Pontiella desulfatans | reverse complement strand
AAGACGCCGAAAACGGTGCGGGTATCCGGATCGTAGTCCGCCACCGAGTGGATATCCACGACTTCGCCGTCCGATGGACGTCGGATGCGATATTCCACGTCGCAGTGCTTGTGGCCCCCGATCAGGTCATCCATCGCTTGGTCCAGCATGTCGCGGTCCTCGGGCAGGCTATGTGATCTCACTTCTTCGATGTTCATGTCGGAAAGCACCAGGCCGTAGATGCTGTTCGCGACCATGGAAGATTCGATCGTTCCGGTGTCGGCGTTGAACTGCCAGTCGCCGATTTTGGCCACCTCTTGCGCCCGCTGGAGTTTCGCCCTGCTTCGCTCCAGCTCCCGCAGCGCGGTTTTGCGTTCGGTGATATCGCTGAAAATCGTGGCGAATTGACCGGGGGCGGGTCGGAAGGCGCGCACCTCGAAATATTTGCCCAGCTCTTTGGCGTAATCCTCGAAGAACGAGGCTTCCCCCGTCGCCACGACCGCTCCGTATTTTTCTATCCAGACCGGTTCCGTATCGGGCATCAATTCCTTCACGGTGCGCCCGACCACTTGTTTTTCGGAAAACCCGGTCAGTTTCTCGAAGGCGGAATTCACTTGAAGGTAGCGGTAGTCGACGGGTTCGCCACGCTCGTCAAGGATGATTTCGTGCAGGGCGAATCCCGCGGTCATGTTTTCAAACAGCAGCCGATAGCGCGCTTCGCTCTCGTTCAGGGCGACCGCGGCCTTCTTGCGGCCATAAATTTCCCAAATAAGGTCCGCGAGCGTTTCGGCGGTTTCCACGTCCCGCCGCGCGTAGTCGGAGGGTTTGTTGCCCACGCCCAGCGCGGCCACGACCTTGTCGTTTCGGATCACCGGAGCCACCAGCTCGCGTTCGAGCGCGGCATGGCCCTCCGGCACGCCTTTTTTACCCGGCGCCGTTACAAAGTCGTTGTGGACCACGGATTTTTTCTCGCGGATGCTGTCGGCCCAGATTCCGGCGGCCTCCAGGTCGTAATGCGACTCCGTCGCTTCCGCCTCGCAGAACTCGTTGAGCGTGCGGGTCGACCACCGCTGAAGGACGACGTTGTTCGAGGTGGGGTCCACGAAGTGGTAAAACCCGATCGGGCTGCCGAGCAGTTCGCAGGTTTCGTCGAGCGCCTTGGTCAAGAGTTCCTCGAGGGTATGGGAGTCGGAGTAGGCGATCAGGTCAAGTCGCAGTCGCGTCAGGCTTTGGGCGCGTTTCTCTTCGGTCTGGTCGCGGAAAACGAGCACGACCCCCGTGATCCGACCGGCTTCGTCGCGTATCGGCGCGCCGCTGTCGGCGATCGGGATTTCCCGACCATCCTTGGCGATCAGAAGAATGTGGTTGGCCAGACCGATGATGCTTCCGATTTCCAGCACTCTTTCAATCGGGCTTTCAATCTTCTCGCGCGTTCTCTCGTTGATGACGTTGAAGACCTTGTTCGCGGAGCGCCCGATGGCCTCGTCGCGCGTCCAGCCGGTAAGCCCTTCGGCGACCGGGTTCAACATGACCACCTTTCCATCGACATCCGTGGTGATCACCGCGTCGCCGATGGAGATCAAGGTGGTCTTAAGGTTTTCTTCGCTTTCGCGCAGCGCGATCTCCGCGTTTTTCGTCTCGGTCTCGTCTTTGGCGTAAAAGTTGACGTATCCGCGCTCGAGAACCGGAACGATGGAGAAGGAAAAGATTCCCGCGCCGATTTTCATTTCCGTTTCGCTGATCTCGCCCTTCGATAAAGCGGAGTGAATGAGTTTGGACCATTTTTCAGGTATTTGCTCGCCTTCCATCGCTCCGCCCAGCGAGGGTTCCAGCTGATCGCAGGCGCTGTTGCGGTACGTCAGCACGCCATCCTTCGTGGCGCGGAAAACGGGATTGGCGTTTTCCGCCGGAAAGCGGGCGAGGTCGGCGATTTGTTGCGCGGCTTTTTTGCGGTCGGTGATGTCGTGGGCGAAGGCGCAGGCGAATTCATGCCCCTCGAACTGGATGAAGCTGGCTTGGTTCAAAACCGGAACGCGGTTTCCGGTTTTGGTGAGAAGCTCGGTTTCGATGACGAGCGAGCCGGTGCGCCTCATCTCTTCATAGGCGATCAGGAAGCGCTCCATTGGATGATTCGGATCGACTTCGGGAAGGGTCAGCTTCAGAAGTTCTTCTTTGGAATAGCCGAGCATCCTGCAGGCGGATTCGTTGACGTAGTTGAGCGACCCGTTCGGTTTAATCCAGAAGACGGCGTCCGCGGATTGGTCGAGCGCGTATTGGGTCATCTCCAATCGTTGCTTCGCCTGGACGGCGTCCTCCATCATGTTCAACGCGGCGAGGCGGGCGTGGTTCAGGTTGCTGTTGCTGAGCTCCAGCTGCGTGGTCCGGGCGGCGACGGACTTCTCAAGCTCTTCGTTCTGCTGGCGAATTTTTTCGTGGGCGTAGATGTTCTCCAGCGCGATGCCGAGGAAAGGTCCAAGAAACTCAAACAGATCCAGAACGTCTTTGATTCGTTCCGGCTCAGGCAGGTCGAACAGCAACAACGAGCCTTTGAGCGCTCCGCCGGCCAGCATGGGAACGCGGATCAGGCTTTCGACGCCCTTGCCCTGAATAAGCTTGGAGAGGGGATGGTCCGCGGGGAGGTCGTTCGACTGAAAGTCGATTTCTTCCGGCGTCTTCTCCGGGCAGAAAAACGCCATCTCCTCGAGGGAGAACATCTTGGCGCGGCGTTCCGGGCAAACGTGAAGCGGAGCGCAACCCGCTCCCGGAAGCGCGTGAGCCAGCAGAACCACGGTTCGCGCGCCGGTCAGCTCGCGGGTTTGCTCCGTCAGATGCTTGCAGAAATCATCTTGCGAGCTCTTGGCGATCAGCTCCGACATGAAGGACGCCGCCACCCAGGCGGGCGAGGAGGCTTTAAGCGGTTCTTGTTCTTTCACGGCGTCTTTCATTTATTCAGTCTTCCCTGGGTCATCCCGCGGGCCTCGTTCAGCGCGTCCCTTAGATGGTCGAGCTCCGTTCGTTCAATCCGCGTCGGCAGGCCGGTATACGCGGCGCATTCGGCCAGCGTTTTTCGCGGGACCGGAACCAAGCCCGTGTCGATGTAAACCAGTATTTTTCGAGTATCTTTGAGCAAATCGCGTGCCACCGTTCCGCGTAAGCCGAGTTCCGTTTCAATGATTTCCTTCCAGCGGGGCGTCCATTCGGGGAGCAGCATGAACGCCTCCTCGCGCATGAGCTCTCGGTAGCGCGCTTTTCCGGTAAGCATCTGGCAGCAGTTGATCCCCTCCACCTTGCGCGTGTTGGGCGCGTCGGCCAGTTGCAGCATGTCCGGGCAGCAGTCGCCGTAAACCAACACCACCGGGCGGTCCGCTTCCGCGCTTTTCTCGCGGAGCGCTTGTCCGAGGCGAGGCGGGTTCATGTGCAGCATGGAGTCGAGAAAGCGGATTTCGCCCTCGATCTCGCCGCGCCGATGGAGTTCCGCGATCTCCGCGCGGAGGACGCCGCAGCCGATCCACAACGGTTCTCCGTCGCGAGGGTTTTCGGGCCGCGCGGCGAAGGCTTCGGCCGCTTCGCGCATCGCGTGAATGTTTTCCGGCGGCGTGTCGATCGGCAGGTCGGCGCCATCGGGGCACAGAATATACGGGCCGATCTCCTCGTTCGCTTCAAAGCAGGCGGTCGCTTGCTCGCGGATTTGGTCGGCCGCGACGGCGCGGAACGAGAGTCCTTGAATATTGCCGAGCAACGGGATGCCCGGCCCGACTTTCCGGCGGGCGTCGTAAGGATCGTCCCGCGAGCTGATGGCGATGGCCATCAGGTTGGGCAGGCCGGGAATCAGGTCGATGACGTGGTTGACCGGCCCGCCGTTGTGGTGGAACACGATCGGCCCTTCGACCTGGGCGTAGCACGTTCGGGTATGGGGCAGGCATTTTTGTTCGAACAGGTCGCGCGTGGTGACGGTCGCGGGGGCCATGCCTTCGGTCGCCACCAGCGCGTCGGCTCCGGCCTCGAGCAGCGCGTTCGCCAAGCTGACCCAGAAGGCGCCGCTCCATTCGAGCAACCGGGCGGCCGCGGGTTCATCGAACAAAAAGGTTTCCATCCACGATTCCATGCCGAGGATCAGCGCGGGCAGCGCGGACGGGCCGGGGATGGTGGAAAAGATCGGGATGGTTCCCTTGTGGAGGGCGGCCAACTTTCGCGTGACCTCGAGCATGAAGGCCAGTCGGCCGGTGGAACGCGGGTCGGGCGGCTTCAGGGCGAGCGCCTCGCGGACGCTGCTCGCCGCCGGCCGTTTCATGTTGGGCGCTTGATCGTCGAAAAACGCCACGTCACCTCCGAACGCCTCGGTGATGAGGCTGAAATCGAACGGGGCGAGCAGCATGTCGATCCCGAAGGTTTCGATCACCGCTTGCTGCGCGGCGACGTATTTATCGGCGTCGTGATAGAGTTCCTTGATCGGCGTGCCCGTCAGCCGGCTCCCGTAAAACCCCAGCACCGCGAGCACGGGCGGTCGATCCACCGGCTCGCCGATCAGGGCGTTCATGACGCGTTGGTGGGAATTCACGAGGCCGCCCGTGTTTTAAGCGTTTCGAACAGCGCGCCGACTTCCGCGGCGTTGGTGGCGGAGCCGTCGGCGCCCACCTCCTCGATCAGTTGCGGGCGCCAATTGAACACCGCGCCACCGACCGCCAGCTTGATCTTTCCGCCCAGCCCGCGCGCGTCGATCAGATCGCGCAGTTTACGAATGTTCAGCGCCGTGGTTTGCATCATGGCGGAAACGCCGATGACGCTGGCTTCGACTTCCAACGCCTTTTCCAGGAAGGTTTCGGCGGGCACGTCGTTGCCCAGGTCGTGGACGTCCCATCCGCCGGCGACGAGGAACGAGGCGATGATTCGGCGGCCTAAACTATGGAAGTCGTCCTCGATGTTGCCAATGACCACCGCGCCTTTTCCGGGGGTGGGCGCGGTTTCGCCTTCGGGCAGGCAGCGCAGCAGGACGTCCTCGGCGATTTTCGCGACCACGAAGGCCTGGGAGAGCGAGATCAGTTCCTGGCTCCACAATTCTCCAATCGCCTCCAGCGCGGGGTCGAGCACCTGGGTCATCACCTCCGCCGCGGGGGTTCCGGCGTCGAGCAGTTCCTCCACGCGCGTTTTCGCGCCCTGCCGGTCGGCGTCTTTCATGCACGCCATCAGGCGCGCGGATTCGTTGGCGAGGGTCATGGTTCTTCTCCGTCGCTTGAGGCGGTCAGTTTATAAGGTTCTTCACGGCCCAGCTCGCGGCACAGGGCGTTTATTTGGTGTTTAAGTTCGATCATCCGTAGTTCGCGCCCCGTCATCATTCGATTCATCCATTCCAGTTCTTGATTGCGGCTAATGAGCTGCTCTTCGGCCAATTTTCGCTGGGTAATGTCTTCGTGAGCCACCACGGCGCGATGCGGGCCGGCGCTGGGGAACTGGTTGATCGTGGCGATAAACCAGCGTTGCTCGGTTTCCGAGTGGCACGGATATTCCATGCTGAACGATGTTTTTTCGCCGGCCAGCACATCCGTTATTCCCTTTCTGATCTCGGCTATTTGCTCGTCTTCCTCGTTGGGGAGGTCTTGACAGACGGATAAATAGTTCGCGCCCTCCGCGTTGGCGTCCGAGGGCATGCCGTTCTGTTCCGCGAAGTCGCGCCAACGTCGGTTCACGAGCAGGATGGTTCCTTTTTCGTCCAATAGCGCGATATGGGCCGAGAGCCCGTCCAAGGTGGCTTGAAGCGTCTGCTGGCCTTCGGTCAGTTCGTTGTTGAGGGCGGTCAACGCGCGTTCGTTCCGTTTGAGTTCGGAGATGTCCATGAAGTTCACGATGACGTGTTTGATCCGTCCATCATCGCCGAAAACCGGGACCGCGGTGGTTTCGCACCAAATGGGTTCTTCTCCATCGGCGCGCGGGATGCCGAAGATCATGTTGGAGACGATCTCGCCCGCCGCGAGCGCTTGATTGACCGGGAATTCCTCGACGGGCAGTTCAGACCGGTCCTCGCGGATGAAATTCCATTCGGGGTCGGCGCAGCCTTTGCCAATGGCCTGTTCGGCCTCGACCCCCAGCATGCGGGCGGCCGCGGGGTTGCAAAGCACGATGCTCGTGTCCGGCTCATGGAGCACCACGCCCATTTGGAGATCTTGGATGGTGGAGCGGAAGCGTTCCTCGCTTTCGCGCAGCGCCTCTTCCACTCGGTGCATTTCAGTGATGTCTTCATAAACGGCGACAACGAGGCCGGATGGAAGTTTGAAAATATGATTGGCCACCCACAGCTCGACGCGCTCGTCTTTATATAGCGTCCGAGGAAGATGTTCCGGCTCGCCGGTTTTCGCGACCCGTTGAAGAGCGCCGAACACGCCCGACTCCTTCACGCCGGGAAACGCCTCGGTGACGGCGCGGCCGATCAGGTTTTCATGGGTTTTTCCAACTAGGCGGAGCCCCACCGCGTTAATGTCCACAAAGGTGAATTCAGTGTTTTCTTTCTCCGGTTGATAGAAGGCGATGCCGAGCGGAGTGGAATTGAACAGCAGCCGGAAGCGCTCCCGGCTTTCGACCTGATCGGTAATATCCTGAACCGTTCCGATCAGGCGGGTGATGTCGCCTTTCTCATCTTTTACCGCGGAGCCCTGAGTTCGTCCCCAGCGCGTGCTTCCATCCGGACGGAGGAGCCGGAACTCCTCGTTGTACGCCGTTCCCCGCGTCGCGCCCTGAACGGCCGCGTCTAGACGTTCCCAGTCCTCCGGGAACGCGGCGCGCAAGCCCTCCCAACCGGGCAGCGGCGCCCCGACCTCCAGCCCGAAAACGCGGTACATCTCATCGGACCACAGGTGTTCGTCCTCGCGAATATCATATTCCCAGCAGCCGATGTGGGCGACGGTTTGCGCGTGGTTCAGCAGATCGCGACTTTTCGCGAGTTGCTCGCGCGCCTCATGCAGATCCGTGACGTCCTGATTGATTCCGACCAACCGGTCGGGCGCCCCGGAGGAGTCGTTCAGCGAAGCGCTGAAGGCGTGGATGTGGCGAATCGAGCCATCGGGCCGGATGATTCTGAACTCCCTCCTGAGCGGGACCTCGTTCGTCGCGGTCTCGCTCAGCTCCATTTGGGCGCGGGCGCGGTCGTCGGGATGGACTTGGTCCAACCACCATTCGAGGTCGCGGTCGGAAGCGTCGTTCGCGACGCCGTAAATTTCGCGCATGCGGTCGTTCCATTTCAAACGGCCGCTGGCGATGTCCCGTTCCCACACGCCGAGTTTCGCGGCGGATATGGCGATGTCGTATCGTTCGTTGCTTTCGCGCAAGGCTTGTTCGGCCAGTTCCTCTTCGGTGAGGTCGTGAACCAACCCGCAGATGAGTCGCTGCCCCTCGAACTCGATGAGCAGGCCTTTGATTTCCACGGGAAACGTGGAGCCATCCTTGCGAGCGTGAAGGCTGTTCGACGTGAAATCGCGGGATTGTTGGAGCGCCTCGATCGTGTCCGGCCAGTTGGCGGGCGTGACCTTCGGGTCGACGTCCCAAAGCATCATGCCGAGTAGTTCCTCCTCGGAATAGCCTAGACTCGCTTGAGCGGCTTGGTTGACGTAAACCAACGCGCCCGCTTCGTTCGCCCAGAAAACGGCGTCCGTGAAGTGGTCCACGATGAACTGAGTCCGCCTGAGTTGCTGTTCGGCGCGGCGGCGTTCCGTGATGAGAAAAAAGGTGGCCGCCACTTGGCCGGAGGGCAGTTTGAAGACGTGACTTTCGATCCATTCGTCGATGCGCTCGTCTTGGTAGCGCGCTTCCGGAAGGCTTCCGGGCGTTCCGGCGCGCCAGACCCGCCGGATCTCATCGAGCAGGCCCATTTCCACGACGCCGGGAAACGCTTCGCTGACGAGTCGGCCGATGACCTCGTCGCGGGACTGGCGAACATATCCTTCCGCGGTTTCGTTGATGTAGCGGATTTGGAAATCCCGGCCGTTGTCGACCGCGTCGTAAATCACGCAGCCCGCGCGCATGTGCTCGAAAAGATCGTGGAAGCACGATTCGCTCGCGCGGAGGTCGCGTTCCACTTGTTTTCTGGCGCTGACGTCGGTGAGCACCACGCGGCACAGCGCGCTCCCTTCTTCGGTTTTATCGAAGACGCCTTCCATATGGACCCAGACGGGGGTTCCGTCGTATTTGACCAACCGCAGTTCACAGGTCAGGAGTTTCCCGGTCTCGAAGAGCCGTCGCTGATGGTGGTAAAACACGTCCTGGTCCGCGGGGATAACCAGTTCGTTGAGCGCCCGTCCGCTCAGGGAGGTCCGGGGGATCCCCAGCAGGGTCGCGGCTTTCAGGTTGGCTTCGAGTATGGTGCCCTTTTCATCGAGCGTCAGATACACGACGGGCGCGCGATGGTAGAGCTCGAAGTATCGGGCGTGAGAGGTTTCGAGTTCGGCGTGCAGCCGCTGGAGCTCCTCGTTCTGGGTTTCCAGCTGAATTTGATGCGCCCGCAACTCGTGAATCAGGTTTTTAGTTTCTTCCATCGACATGGAATCCGTTTCCGCCCGTTCGATGGATTGAAGCTGATCTTCCGTCATCTTCCGGAGCTTATGCGTGACCGAGGAGGGTTCGGGCGTATCGTTTTTCATGGAGCAATCTCCCGTTCGGTTGAGATGAGCGCGTAGGTGTTGCCGGCTTCATCGATCAGCGCCGAGCGGAGCGGCCCGATGGCGAAGACCCGCCCGTCGCGGGGGATTCGCCGGGGTCGACGCGCCGCCGGCGGTTTCGCGCCGCCCGTCCGCGTCTTGGCGATTGGTTTCAGGCCCATTTCATCTCCCCCGTTGGTACAAAGGCGAACGAGAACACATTATCCCGCACTTGGTAGAAAATAGCATCAGCATGCGTGAAGAACAAAAAGAAACCCACGCGTTTTCACGCCGCGGGGAACATCCTCGCGCTCGAGGATCCTTGTCGCGGCGTTGAGCGCCTCGCCTAAGCTCAAGCTCCTTGATAGGGCGGCGGCTTTCCGAGCTCGGCGCAAAGCGCGTTGATTTCTTTTTTAAGTTCAACCATGCGCAACTCGCGGCCGGTCATGGATTTGTTGAACCGCTCCAATTCCTGGGCGCGCGCCTTGAGCGCCAATTCGGACCGCTTGCGTTCGGTGATGTCGCGGTAGCTTCCCAACACGCCTTGGATGTCGGGATCGTCCAGCAGGTTGGTTCCATCAATCTCGATCCATTCGTATTGGCCGTTGGCGCGGCGGTAGCGGCACTCCGCGCTCGCGTCGGCGCGGGGTGTTTTCAGCAGCTCGGCCAGCACGTTCGAGACGGCGTCGAGATCGTCGGGGTGCACGTTTTCGAGGGCGGGTCTTCCCACAAGTTCCTCGGGCGTCCAGCCAAATAGTTTTTCGACGTTCGGACTCTTGTAGCGGGTGGTTCCGTCGGGATCGATGATAAGGATCACGTCGCTGATGTTGGACACCATCTTGTTTTTCAGCGCCTCGCTTTTACGGAGCGCTTCTTCCGCCTGTTTTCGCTCGGTGATGTCGTTGAAGTTGACCACGATCCGGCCGGAGGGCAGCTTGAAGGCGTAGTTCTCGACCCATTGATCCGACCGGTCGTCGGCGTAGTGGACCGCGGGAACCTCGACCGGGGTTCCGTCGCGCCAGACGCGTTGGAAGATTTCGAACAGCCCCGCCTCTTTGACGCCGGGAAACGCTTCGGTCAACCGTTGGCCGATCACGCTCGCGTCGCTATGAGCGTGGCGCAGGCCGGCTCGGTTCATGTCGGCGATCACGAAATCCTCGCCGTCGTCGATCGGGTCGTAGATGACCGCGCCCGTGATCATGTGCTCGAAGAGCGATTTGAACTGGTTCTCGCTGGCGCGCAGCGCGTGGTATTGTTGCCGGATCTTTCGGTAGAGCGCGCGGACGAACCAAAGGAGGAGGAACACGGCGACCAAAGCGAGGCCAAACAAACCCCACAGCCATTTCGGCGCGCTTTGCTCCCAGTTATAGGCTCCCCGCATCCAATAATCCATGCGGTCGTAGTAGTAGGAGTTTTCATCGGCCTTCCAAGCGATCAGCCGCGCGTCGATGGTTTTTAATAGCGCGGCGTTCTTCCCTTTTTCCGTGGCGAGGAACACCGGAAAAGGAAGGAAACGAATCGGGGTTCCCACGACGCCATAGCTCAACGCGTTGTCGATACCGAAATGATGCGGCGCCACGCCGGCGTCGACCTCGCCCGAGGCGACGGCCGCGAAAACGTCGGCGTACGAAGAATAATGAACGATCTCGCAATCCACGGAAAAGGTTTCCGCGAGTTGGATGAATTGCTGGCCGCGGTTGCTAAAATCCGCGACGCCGATTTTCTTTCCCGACAGTTCTTGGATTTCCCGGATGAATTGGTCGTGCGGCACGTAAACCTCGCCCCAGAGCTCAACGATCGGCGAGCGGTTGAAGCTCATCGTCGTCCATTCATCCTCGCCGCTGTTGGGAACGGAAGCCATGAGATCCAGCTTCCCCTCTCGGGCCATCTCGACTCCTTGCCTCCAGCCGACGGGAACGAATTCGAGCTCGATGTTCGGGTCGTCCCGGAAAACCTCGCGCAACAGATCCGGAGTCAGTCCTTGGGCGTCGCCATTTGAATCGATGAAGTTGATCGGCTTAAGTTCGCTGATACCCACCGTTATGGTTCGCGTGGCGACGGCCGCGTTTGAACCGGCGGCGCTGGCCAAGCACGCCAGTAGCGCCACAAGTGGAATATGGACCCGTTTATTCATGACTAATCCCTCGTTCAGTTCGTGGCGCGGCCGCCGCCTCCTTCGTTGGGCGCGCGCCGGTCTCGATTCGACCAAACGTTCCTTGAATATCAGACATAAGCGGCGCGCAATACGAAAAAAAGCGAAAAACAAGCCGAGGGCGGGGGTCATAAAGGCTCTTTCTTGGTGGCGTTGAGTGATGAGTAGGGCTCTTTTTGGCCGAGCTCGCGGCAGAGCGCGTTGATCTCGTTTTTCAGTTCGATCATCCGCAGTTCGCGGCCGACCGCCATGTTATTGAAGCGCTCCAGCTCTTGATTATGGGCATGAAGTATTTCCTCGATTCGTTTGCGCTCGACGATTTCGCCGATCAGCCGGGCGATGGAGTTCAGACGCCGCTTGGCCGCCTCGATGATGAAGGGCGGGCGGGGTTTGTACGCCTCCGCCATGCCGCGCGTCGTCTCCGGCTCGATCTGGTAGGTCTCGGCCAGCCGGGCTAGCGCGCCCGCGTCCTCGGGCGGGGTGCCGTAACCGAAGTTGACGGCTCCGATGATCTCCTTTCCTGAATGAACGGGAACCGCGTGGATTCGGAGTCCTCCCGAGCATTGGCGGTCGACCGGCGCGTCGGCGTCCATGGCCGCTTTGGACGTGCTCCACGAACTGTCGTGGCAAAGCCATTTTCCGCACGTCAGCGCGGCGCGGTTGTCTTCCGTGCCGCAACGCGCGCGCGCCGCGTTGTTCAATTCGCGGCACCAGCTGGATTTAAAGAAGGCCAAGGCGTACGCGCCGTTTTTTTCGTGGACCGCCAGCGAGGTGTCGAGCAGATCCATTACGTCGGTCGCCATGGAGGAAAGCGTTTCCTTGCCCACCGCGTTGAGAATGACTCCGTCGTGATTGAGTTCCGTTATGTCGTCGTATTCCGACGTGGCCGTCCTTTCCGTGGTCCCGGCCTCCTTTTCCAGTAGCCAGCTGAACCGCGACAGTTCGTTGGTCGCGGCGGAGAGCTCCGCGGTTCGCTCGGCGACGAGCCGTTCCAGATGGTCCCGGTGGTGTTTGATTTCTTTGCGGTTGCGATCCATCTCCAGCAGGTTGCCCACCTTGCTCATGAGGATCCGAGGGGAGTAGGGCTTGATCATGAAGTCGATCGCGCCGGCTTCATAGCCCCTGAACATATGACTTTCGTCGGGATGCGTGGCGGTCACGAAAATAATCGGAATGACCATGGTTTTGGGGTCGCCCCCGAGATACCCCGCGAGTTCGTAGCCATCCATCCCCGGCATCTGGACATCCAGAATCACCAAGGCGAAATCATGCTCGAGCACCGCGGTCAGCGCCTCCTGCCCGTTTTGGGCCCGGATCACCTCGGCATCGATGCTTTTGAGCACCTGTTCAAGGGTGACGAGGTTGGCCTCCAGGTCATCCACGATCAGGATTTTTTGCCGCGCGGTTCGGCCAGGCGCGGTGGTCTGTTCATTGTCCATCGGTTTTCCTTTCGGGGGATTCGCGTCCTTACGCGCCCATGGTGTTTCTACTCTATAGCGTTATTTATGCCGGATATTCCAATTTGATTCAAAAACGCGCCGATCTCGGGGAGTTTCAGCACGTGGTCCACGAGGCAGGCCTTCATGGCCGCCCGGGGCATGGCGTCGTGTTCCGCCGTCGCGGGGTCCTGGACGAGGGTGAGGCCGCCGCGTTTTTTGATCAGGGCCAATCCACGCGCGCCGTCCGCGTTCGCCCCGGTGAGGACGATCCCGATCAGCCGCGCCGACCAGGCGTAAGCGGCGCTTTCGAACAGGACGTCGATGGAGGGGCGCGAAAAGTTTTCCCGCTCGTCGATCGATAGCGAGAGGGTTTCGTTCCGCTCGACCAAAAGGTGGTAGTTGGCCGGGGCGAGGTAGACGTGGCCCGCGCGCGCGGCTTCCTTTTCCTCCGCCTCTTTAACGCGCGCCGCGCAGATCCGGTCGAGGCTTTTGGTCAGATAGTCGTCGCTCTCGGCCAGACGATGTTGCACCACCAGAACGGGCAAGGGGTAGGCTTTCGGCAGAAGCGGGAGCAGGGTGGTCAGCGCTTTCAGGCCGCCGGCCGAGACGCCGATCACGACGGCGCGGAACGGATTTTTCAGCGGCGGGGTCATGATCGCTTCCGGTATATTTTCGCGGTTTTGTCGACCGTCTCGAACTGGTCGGCCGCGGTTGAAAAGGTGGGGCTTTCCTTGCTGCCTAGGCAGAGGAATCCGCCGCGAACGAGGCTGTCGCCGAAGAGTCCGAACACCCGGTTCTGGAGTTCGCGGTCGAAGTAGATCAGGACGTTGCGGCAGAGGATCAGATGCATCTCGCCGAAGACGCCGTCGGTCACCAGGTTATAATTCGCGAAGGTCATGTTTTTTCGGAGCGCGCCGTCGAGGGCGACCGCGTCGTAGCGGGCCTGATAGTAGTCGGAAAACGAATTTTTTCCGCCGGCCGCCTGGTAGTTTCGCGTGCCCTCCTTGATCTTGTCGGTGGAATAGATGCCCTGCCGCGCCTTTTGCAGGGCGCCATCGTTGAAGTCGGTGACGAAGATGGTGGCGCGGTCGTACAAGCCCTCCTCCTTGAGCAGGATGGCGAGCGAGTAGGCCTCCTCGCCGGTGGCGCAGCCCGCGTGCCAGATCTTGATGAAGGGGTGGGTCTTGAGCATCGGAACCACCTGCCGCCGCAGGCTGGCGTAGACGCGCGGGTCGCGGAAGAGTTCCGTCACCGTAATGGAAAAATCGCGGACCAAGCCGCCGAAAAACACCTCGTCGTTCAGCAACCGATCGATCATCTCCGGGATCGTCCGGCAGCCTGATTTGGAGAGGAACCGCCGGGTCCGGCGCTCGATCGAGGCCCGCGCGTAATTCCGGAAGTCATAGCCATAGCGCTTGAAAATCGCTTCAAGCAACAGGTCGATCTCGATTTGTTCCGTATCGCGGTTCATGTTCTGTTTTTCGCTTCCTTCCCGCGTTCGTTCGCGGTTTCAACCTCCCGCCCTAGAGCTGCTTTCGGCCCTAACCATCCTGAGGTTCCGTCAAAAAATCATTCATCGATACATCCAGATTCTCATCATGGAGAGCAGGCGGTCGATCTCGATGGGCTTGGAGAGATAATCGTTCGCGCCGGCCTCGATGCATTTGCGGCGGTCGTCCTTCATGGCTTTCGCGGTCAGCGCGATGATCGGCAGCTGCTCGAAACGCTTCTGCGCCCGCACGCGCTTCATGGTCTCGTAGCCGTCCATGACGGGCATCATGATATCCAACAGCACCATGGCGATGTCGGGCTCCGCCTCCAGCGCTTCCAGCGCCTTTTCCCCGTCCCGCGCCTTGATGGCGCGAATGCCCTTTCCGGAGAGGGCGTTGGAAAGCGCGAACAAATTCCGCATGTCGTCATCCACGATCAAGACCGTCTTGTCTTTGAACATCCGGTCGGAGTCGTGCAGGTTGGCGATCATTTCCCGTTTCGTTTCCGGCATTTCTTCGACCATTCGATGCAGAAACAAGGAGGTCTCGTCAAAGAGGCGCTCGCGCGAGCGCACGCCTTTGATGATGATCGACTCGGAATATTTAACCAGGGCGGCTTCTTCGTCGCGGGTCAGTTCGCGGCCGGTATAGACGATGACGGGCGGTAGCGCGATTTCATCCTCCGCGTCGGCGGTTTCCAGCAGCTGGAAGCCGTTCATATCCGGCAGGGTCAGATCCAGAATGACGCAGTCGTATTTTTTGGCCTTGAGTTTGGCCAGCGCTTGCTCGCCCGTTCCGGCGTCGTCTCCGAGAACATCCCCGCCGCCGACCAGTTGGAGGATGGCTTTGCGAAGCTTGTCGTCGTCCTCGATCACCAGCAGGTTCTTCATTTTCCGCTGGAGGACGTCTTCGATGCGGGCGAAGGCCGTCTGCAGGGCCTCTTTTTCGGCGGGTTTTTTCAGGAAGCCGATCGCGCCGGCGCCGAGCGCGTTCTGGGCGGGCTCGTCCGCCGACATGGTATGGACGGGGATATGGCGCGTCTCCATCCGGCTCTTGAGTTGGTCCAGCACCATCCATCCATCGATGCCGGGCAGTTTCAAATCGAGAACAATCGCGTCGGGCCTATGCTTTTCGGCGAGATACAGGCCTTCCTCGCCGGAGACGGCCACGAGGCATTTCAGCCCTTTCGCGTGGCACTCATCCAGTAGCACGTTGGCGAAGGTGGCGTCGTCTTCGACCACCAGGATGGTGGTGGCGCCCGTCCGCGGGTTGTCGCGGTCGTCGGGTACGGAGCCGAACGCCGGGGTTGGCGTTTCCGCGGCGGGAGCCGGTCTGGATGGCGCTGACGCGGGGGGACCGGGCTGGGCGGCGGATTCATCTGTGGTTTCCAAGGGCAGGGACACGCTGAAGGTGGAACCCTCGCCTTCCTCGCTTTCAAGACGGATCTCGCCTCCGAGGGCGTGGGCCAGCTCGCGCGAGATCGAGAGGCCGAGTCCCGTGCCGCCGTATTTCCGCGCCGTGCTTCCATCGGCCTGTTGGAAGGCTTCGAAGATCAGCTGTTGCTTTTCGACCGGGATTCCCGTTCCGGTGTCCTTCACCGAAAAGGTCAGACAGGTCTTGGCATGCAGTTCGCCGGAACCGAACGTGACGGAGACGCCCCCGTTGGCGGTGAACTTCACGGCGTTGGCGATCAGGTTTTTTAGAATCTGCCCGATGCGTTTCCGGTCGCTTTCGATTCGGGCCGGGGCGTCCGCCTCGATCGTGACGTTGAATTCCAGTCCTTTGGGCTCGACCATGTGCTTGAATCCGCGGGTCACCTCTTCGGCGAGCCGGGTGGTCTGAACCGGTTCGATGCGCAGATCCATTTGGCCGGCCTCGACTTTGGAGAGGTCGAGGATTTCGTTGATGAGCGAGAGCAGGTCCTTGCCGCTACCGTGGATGAGCCGCGCGAATTCGACCTGATCGTCCGTCAGGTTGCCCTCGTTGTTTTCCGCCAGCGAGCCGGACAGAATGAGGAGGCTGTTAAGGGGGGTGCGCAACTCGTGGGACATGTTGGCGAGGAATTCCGATTTGTATTTGCTGCCGCGGGCCAGTTCGGCGGCCTTCGCTTGAAGTTCTTCCGCGGCGTCGACGAGTTCCCGCCGCTGTCGTTCCAGGTGTTCGGTTTTTTCCTCCAGCTCCTCGTTCGTCACCTGGAGTTCCTCTTGTTGGGTTTTGAGTTCCTCCTCCGACATCCGCAACGCTTGGGTCTGTTCTTCCAGCTCTTCGTTGGCGGTCCTGAGTTCTTCCTGCTGGGCCCGCAGTTCCTCGGCAAGCGCTTGCGATGTTTTCAGCGATCTCGCCAAGACGTCTCTCGCGTGGACGCTTTCAATGACCATTCCCAACGACGCGGTCGCATGCGTTAGATAGTCGAGCTGGGTTGCGGACAGCTCCTTGAGCATCCCGATTTCGATCACGCCCTTGACCCGCGCCTCATGGAGGATCGGGGACACGCTAATAAAGCGCGGGGGGCATTCGCCGAGCTGGGAGGAGATTCTGGTGTAGTCTTCGGGAATGTTCTTGAGAAGAATCGGCTGCTTTTCGCGGGCGGCCTGGCCCACCAGCCCCTCGCCAAGCTTGAACCGGTTGGAAAGGTTTTTGCGCGCGGAGAAGGCGTAGCTTCCGGCCAGCGAGAGGGTCGTTTGATCCTCGGAGTCCGCGATATAGAACGCGCCGATCGGGGCTTCGAGATAGGTGGCGATTTCGGTGATGACGCTCGCGGCCAGCGTTTCCGCGTCGGGATCGCCCCGCGCGACGTCATTCAGCCGCGCGAGGCCGGTTTTCAACCAGTCCTGTTTACGGTTTTGTTGCCGGGTTTCATGAAGAGTCGCGGTCATCGACTGCAGCGCGAGGCCCAGCTCGTCTTGTTCATGCCGGGGGGTGACGAGGGCCGAGAAGTCGCCGTCGGCAATGGCCAGCGCTTGCTGGATTTGGTTCTTTGCTTTTTTTTCATCCGCCTGGCGATAGGCGAAAACCGCCAGCCAGAAGGGCAGGAGATAACCGCCAAATCGCAAGATGTGCCAGAACCACCATCCGGCGTGCCAGATATCCGAGTGCTGAAAAACCATCCCGGCACTGCCGAACAGAAGGCAGAGGAAGAGAAAGGCGAGATCCTCCATATCCTGTCGTCGGTAGTAGAAAACCGCGAACCGAAATCCGCCCAGGATCGTCAGGCCGCCGCCGGCAAAATTAAGCACCTTCGCGAGCGGCGTGAAAGCCCCGTCCGCCAGCAAGGCGGGAACGCGATCCGGATGGAGGGCGGAAAGGATCCCGACCAGGGTTGCTCCCGCGAGGACCGCGGCGGCTCCGGACAGGACTTTTGCGCGCGGGAGCTCGCGCTCCGGAAACCACGCGGCCGCGAAGAAGACGCCTCCCGCCAGCGCCGCGACGCTATGCAGCCAGACGAAAGCGACGTTGGCGGGGACGCAGCTGTGGAAGATGTCGAGCACGCTCATCGAGATCAGCGCGCACGCCACGCTGAACCGACGGGTTGTGACCACGCGCCCCGGAGAGAATAGAATGACCGCCGCCAGAAACAGTCCGAAGGCCGCTCCCGCGACCTCGAGCGTCGAGTGAATGGGCAGGGACGCCATGTTCCAGCTCGGCAACGCGTTTCCCAGCATGAACGTGCCGGCGAGCGGCGCGAGGGCCCCTAGAGCAAGGGCCACCGGAAGAATCCAGCGGGGGTGCTTGGTGGTGTCGGCCCCCATCTTAGCGCTCCTGATTTCGGGTTTTATTCGTTAGCTCCGAGTTCTTTTCCGCCAGCTCTTCGTTGGACACCCGCAGTTCCTCCTGCTGGGCCTGAAGCTCTTCGGCTTGCGCCTGACTCTCTTCCAAAAGATCCTTCATCTGATCGCGCGCTTGGGCGGAATGAATGGCGATCGCGATTCGTTCGGACGCCGCGTCCAGCAGCGCCACTCCCGCGTCGCTGAACGCGCGCAACGACCCAAGTTCAACAACCCCCTTGACTTCGCCTTCGTAAAGAAGCGGCAGGCAAAGGATGCTGCCGGGCGCGGTTTCGCCCAGCGCCGAGGTCACGACCATATAATCTTCCGGCACGTCGCGCGTGAGGATCCGCTTCTTTTCCCGCGCGGCTTGCCCGATCAGCCCTTCGCCAAAGCGGAATTCCCGAGCGGAATCCCCGCGGGCTTTATAGGCGTAGCTTCCGGCGAGCATCAGCCCGGTCTGATCGTGGTTGGCCAGCGAAAGGGTGCCCACCGACGCGTCCAGATAGCGGGCGAGATAGGTGATGATGTCTTCGCAAAGCGTCGGGAGGGCTTTCTCGCCGCGCATGACATCGTCCAGCCCGGAAAAGCCGGCTTTGAGCCAATTCTGTTCATTTGATTCCGCCCGCGCCGCGTCCAAGCGGTCCGCCATGTTGTTGAAAGCCGTGGCCAGGACACCGATTTCATCGCCGGTTTGGACCTCCGCCCGGGTCGTTGTTTCCCCGCTCGCCATCCGGGTCGTGGCGCGGGTTATGGCGCGGAGCGGGTTGGCGATGGAACGGGCGAAGAAGAGCGAAACCGCCAGCACCACCAGAAACGTGATCAGCCCCATCAGGACAATCCCTCTGTTGAGCGAGTAAATCGGACGCATGGCCTCGCTACGATCAATCTTCAACACCATGCCGAGTTTCATGGCGGGCAGATAGCGCCATGCCGCCAGCACGGTTTTGCCGCGGTAATCCTTGAATTCGCCGGTTCCGTTCTTTCCGTTGGCCGCCTCCTGAATGGGCTTGGCGTTGCTGGAGCCCATCGTCACGCTCCGTTGCAGCGCGGCGGCGGGATCGTGGCGGGTCGGCGCGACCATCAAGACCTCTTCTCCGCGAAGGGAGGCCAGCACGGTTTCTCCGGTTTCCCCGAGTCCGATGTAGTCCTCGGCAAAGGCGTACAGCGTTTTGGTGGGGATTTCAAAGGCGATCGCGCCCACCACGCCGTTGGTGTCCTCCAACGGAGCGGCGATGAAAATGGTCGGCACTCCCGATGCTTGGTAGGTCGCGATGTTGACATCCTTGGTGGTTTCGCCCGCCATGGCGCGTTGAAAGACCTGGGCGAGTTCCGAATCCTTGTGGGGGCCGGTATGCAGGTTGGTGCCCAGATCGCTGTTTTTGGCCGTTGTGAAAACGATGTCGCCGTGGGCGTTGATGAGCAGCAGGTCGTAGATTTTCAGTTCGGCCGCGTAATCTGAAAGATAGGTTCCACGCTCCCGATCGATTTCCGCGTAGGCGGGGGAGTCGATTCCTCTGGCCGAAAAGCCGTTGGAATATTCGTTCAGGATCTGGGCGATCAGGGGGAACTGAGCCAGCAGTATGGCATCGTGGCTCCGTTCAAAGAAAAGCTGTTCGACTTTGTTGGCCCGATCTTCGGCCAACGCGTTGAGCTTCTCATATTGCATGGTCTCGATGGTGTTGGAGGTCCGCTGATTAGTCACCCAGCCGACAATGGCCATCGGCAGGATGGAGACCATTAGAAAAAGCGCGAGAAGTTTGTTGCTCAGTTTTATTTTCATGCGTGGCTCCAACGGGGATCTTTCTTGTCGGGATCGCCCGTGTGTTTTGAATTTCCGGATACAGGTCGGGCGGGGCTTCCCGCGGAGGGTGCCGCGTTCGTTTTCCGCGATGCCGACCGATGGTTCGCGGCTTGATTGGACTCGAGGATGGGTCCGGTCTTTCGATCCAGGAAAGGCGGCGCGGCGCCCACGATCGGAATCTCCGTCGAGAGCGGAAGGCGCGACGCTTCACTGAAGAATCCTTTCATCGACCTAATCCCCGTATGTAAGCAATGGACCCCATTAAACTTCAAACGCGTGACATAGTAGCAGGTTCATCGCCAATGGAGGAGGGATTCCCGCGGAAAACTTTAAAGAGTTATAAGTGTTGTCTAGAGGCTCGTGGCGGGCGAACCCGTTTCCTCGGGCGGAAAGCATGCGGAACGCTCGCCTGGACGTGGAAAAAGATGGGCCCGTGGTGGTCCGCGAGGCGGATCGTTTTCTCGGTTCCGCACACGGCGAACACCCGGCCGCGATCACCGACGCGGGGAAGGTTCTCGGATTTTATTCCTCGATGCCCGTCAGGTGCGCGGTAAGCAGCTGGCCGGTGTGGTCCACCGCGTCGGGGAAGTCGGCTCGTAGTTCCGCGAAGAGTTTGTTCGCCTCGGCGTCCTTGCCGTCCCTCTTATATCGCATGCCGAGATAAAGGCGCGCGTAGGCGCCGACGTTCACGCCGTTGAGGTAGTAGCAGCCGCCATGCTTTTCGATCGCGTCGCGCAGCAGTTTGATTTGCTCGTCGCCCTCGCTCGCCTGCGCCATCGCGAGCACCGCGCAACCGGTGCGGTTGGCGGCCGGATATTTTTCCGTCAGCAACGCGAGCGCCTTCTTGGCCTCTTCCGCCTTCCAATCGCGGTTGGCGGTCTGATAGGCCTTCTCGATCAGGTTCAGGTCGAGGCGCGAGAGGTGTTCCGCGTCGAGCAGCATCCGCTCGCGCGCCCGGCGTTTTCGCGCTTCCGCGATCTGTTTGACGCGTTCCTCCTCCAGCACGGGCGCCAGCTTTTTTTCGAGTTCCGCGACGCGCTTCTCGAGCGCGATGATTCGTTGCGACAGGATGCCTTCGTCGGCCCGCGGGGCCAGCGGCAATAGAACCAGGGCAATCAGTACGCTTTTCATATCAGGTTCCAATGTTCGGAAGTTCAAGAATGCCGGCTTGCACCAGGAAATAGACCACGAACAGAATCATCACGCCAATCACGGCGATTTTGAGGATAAATTTTACGGCTTTGTTAAACAGAACGACCGTGCTGATTAAAACGGCAACGACAACAATGATCCACGTCATTGGATCGATCGACTGCAAAGATTCCATGGCACAACCCCCGGATTAAGAAAGCGAGAGTGTAAAGGGCGCGCGCCCGAATGTCTTTCCGTTAATCAGGATTTCCACGGCATGCTCGCCCGCGTAATATTTACGGGTCGTGATCGGTTTCACCGCGTGTTTTCTGGTCAGCTCGACGGTTTCGTCCGCCGCAAGTTCCAGGGTTCGGAACTTAAAGACCTTGGGGCGGGTGGTGCCGTTGGCTTTCATGTGGTGGATCGCGTAGTCGATCACCACCTTTTGGGGCTGGGAGTGGGCGGATTGAAGGCTGAAGGAGAAGGCAAACGCGTCTCCCAGTTTGATTTGAGCGGGAGCAACCTCCAAGGATTGGAAATTGAGCTTCGGCTTTTCGGTATACCCCAGCAGGCCGAAGATTTCCGGATGCCCCGCTTTCACCAGCGTGCGGGTGGCATGGCGGATCATCCATTGCCGCTCCTGGCTCGCGCCCTTTTGCCAGCGTTTGCAGCATGCGATGACGCGGTCCGGATGGTCCTTCGAAATATCGTTCAGGTTGTTGGCCACCGAGCGCCGTACATATTCTGTCTCTTATACACATCTGACGCTGCCGACGATCCAACTCTAGTGTAGTTGTGGGTGGTGGGGGGGTCTGGGGGCCTGGGGGGGG